>JAURAE010000154.1 GCA_030829675.1 Schleiferiaceae bacterium | reverse complement strand
TGTACATATGCGTATTCGTTGAAGGTGCAACTTAGTGAATTCTGTCCGATTATGGCAGCCGAATCCGCTTGATCCATCGGCCGTCTTTATAGATGGATTTCACCCGCCTGCCGTCCCACATACTTTCCACCCCTACACCGTCGGGATGGTCGGCGCTGAGCCAGTAGACCTTGTGAGGCCCCGCCCCTGGCAAAAACACGTTGGTGTCGCCCGGGAGGACGTTTGGCGGAACGAAGAACCACCCTTTGTCGCCGCTGCTCGTTAGCCACCCCTCACCCACAATTCTCAAGGGGTAGTATGAGCGCAAAGGAAAGCAGCCGGACAAGAGGAAATTCGATGATTTTTCGAGGACAATGTGCGGGTCGCGCAGCGACCCGTAGAAGATTTGATCGCAAAAAGGCATCAAATTCATGCTCCCACCGAGGCTATCGATGTGCAGTTGTGCTTGGAAACTCTGTGCGCCGTGACCTGTGGTTCGAAAATCGAAGGAGGTAGTGTCGGCGGGGAGTGCAGTAAGGAATTGGACCCTAAGCACATAGCTCAGGCAAAGAAGGACACGCCAAATTCGTGCTCCAAAAAGGAAGTTTTTCATGGCAATTAAAGATTAAGGGTGAAAACTGGTTCTTAATAAGTTAGCCTATCGCAATAAAAGAGCCTACTTTTGCCGCAAATTTTTTCAGCACATGAATTTGCGCAACATCGCCATCATCGCCCACGTTGACCACGGTAAAACCACCTTGGTAGACAACATGCTTCACACTGCGAAGCTTTTCCGTGATAATCAACAAGTGGACGACCTCCTGTTGGACAACAACGACCTCGAGCGTGAGCGCGGGATCACCATCCTTTCCAAGAATGTCAGCATTCAATGGAAAAATACCAAGATCAACATCATCGACACCCCAGGGCACAGCGACTTTGGGGGCGAGGTAGAACGTGTATTGAACATGGCCGACGGGGTAATCCTGTTGGTGGACGCCTTCGAAGGTCCTATGCCACAAACGCGTTTCGTATTGCAGAAAGCTTTGGCTTTGGGCAAAACACCAGTGGTGGTCATCAATAAAGTAGATAAGCCGAACTGTACGCCGGATTTGGTCCATGACCAAGTCTTTGAACTCTTCTTCAACCTCGACGCTACAGAAGAGCAGCTCGATTTCACCACCGTTTACGGATCGGGTAAGGAGAAGTGGATGGGTCCAGATTGGAAAACGCCAACAGACGACATCACCTACCTGCTTGACACCATTGTAGAGACCATTCCTGCCCCAGAGGTGAGCGAAGGTACTTTGCAAATGCAGATCACCTCATTGGACTTCAGCTCCTTTACGGGTCGTATTGCCGTAGGTCGTGTAACGCGTGGGACCATTCGCGAGAACATGCCGGTGAGCTTGTGCCAACGCGATGGCACCGTCAAGAAAGCGCGCATCAAGGAATTAATGACTTTCGAAGGTTTGGGCAAAAGCAAAACCAACGAAGCACATGCAGGAGAGATCGTTGCTGTAAACGGTATTGAAGGATTCGAAATTGGCGATACCATCGCGGATGCCGAAAACCCTGAGGCATTACCGCACATGGAAATTGATAAGCCAACCATGAGCATGTTGTTCTCGATCAACAACTCGCCGTTTTTCGGAAAAGAAGGTAAGCACGTAACCTCACAGAAGATTCGTGAGCGTTTGATGCAAGAGATCGAAAAGAACTTGGCCTTGAAAGTTGATGAGACGGGTTCTGCGGACCAATTCATTGTTCACGGCCGCGGTATCCTACACCTCGGTATCCTTATCGAAACCATGCGTCGCGAAGGCTACGAATTGCAATTAGGTATGCCCCAGGTGATTTACAAAGACATCGATGGTGTCAGACACGAGCCTATCGAAGAACTCACTGTCGACTGTCCAGGCGATACCTCAGGTAAAGTCATCGAATTAGTAACCCGTCGCAAAGGTGAACTCCTAGTGATGGAACCAAAGAGCGATTTGACCCGATTGGAATTTGAAATTCCTTCGCGCGGTTTGATGGGCTTGCGTAATAACGTACTCACAGCCACCTCAGGTGAGGCCATCATGGCGCACCGATTGAAAGAATACCAGCCGTACAAAGGCGATATGGAACGTCGTATTTCCGGTGTACTTATTGCCAAAGAAGCTGGTAAGGCTAGTGCATACTCTTTGGACAAACTCCAAGACCGCGGTAAATTCTTCATAGAACCAGGTGATGAAATCTACGGTGGCCAAGTCATCGGAGAGCAAAATAAGCCAGGCGATTTAGTGGTCAATCCTTGTGTCGCCAAGCAACTCAACAACATGCGTGCCGCAGGTAAGGATGACAACACCGCTCTA
>JAURAE010000153.1 GCA_030829675.1 Schleiferiaceae bacterium | reverse complement strand
ATGACCTCAAGGTTTTCAATACGTCCCTTTGCCGATGGTTCAGCTTGAACTACCTCGAATCTCAACATAGTGCGCACCTTGTGGAAGCCATGCTGCCCGGCAGCTCCGGGGTTCATGTGAAGACATTGGAGCTTTTTATCATTGACCACTTTTAGGATATGGCTGTGGCCGCAAATAAATACATCGGGGGGATCACGTTGGATATCCTCTCTAATTCTGGGATTGTAGCGCGGGGGATAGCCGCCGATGTGAGTCATCCAAAACTTCATGCCGTTTAAGGTGAACTTTTGATGTAAAGGATAACGAAGGCGCATGATGTGGTCATCGATATTGCCGTAGACGCCCACCAGTTGTGTGCTCGCCGCTTCAAGATCATCCATGGATTCGTGGCTGCCCATATCCCCGGCATGCATGACGATATCGGCCTGCTTGGCAAATTCCAAGATGCGCTCGTCCATGTAGCTGTGTGTGTCGGAGAGGAGCAGGATTTTCGTCTTTTTTGCGGGCATCAAGTTGTACCTTTGGGGCGTTCAATGAACTCAAAAGTAATGCGCACAGTCTTGAAACTCGCCTTTGATGGCACGCCTTTTTGTGGTTGGCAAGTCCAGCCTGAGGACAGAACCGTTCAAGGCGATCTCAACGATGCGCTTTCCAAGCTTTTAGGCCAAGAAATCAACACTGTCGGTGCGGGCCGCACGGATACTGGAGTGCATGCGACTGAGATGTATGCACATTTCGATTGGGATCCGGCTACAGCTGTTGCTGGGATGGATCATACACATTTGGTGCACAGATTGAATCGATTTTTAGATCCGGCTATACGCATTCACCATGCTAAGGAAGTAGGAGAGGACTGGCATGCGAGGTTTTTAGCGACGAGCCGCAGTTATGAGTACAAACTCGTGGAGGGCGGCAATCCTTTCTTGCGCGATTGGGCTTGGAACATCAATGAACCATTGGACTTTAATGCAATGAACGCTTGCGCTGCCTTACTCTTGAAAGAGGAGGACTTCGCTTCTTTCTGTAAGAACGGTTCGGACAATAAAACAACCTTCTGTGATGTACGCGAAGCCCGTTGGGAATCTTGTGGTGACCATTGGGTATTTCACATCACCGCTGACCGATTCCTCCGTAACATGGTACGCGCCATTGTCGGTAGCTTGGTCGAAGTTGGTCGTGGAAAATGGACGCAAGACGAGTTCTTGCACCGACTTCAAGCAAAAAACCGTGGTGCCATGGGAACTAGTGCCCCTGCACACGGGTTATATCTTTCACAAGTATTGTATCCCCATTTCTAGATGTCAAACGTAGGCGGTAAAGCATTCGATTTTAAGTTATTCCTCAAGGTTTTAGGCTATGCAAAGCCGTATCGAGCTCTTTTTACGTTCTCGGTGGTCTTGACCATCTCATTGGGGGCCATCGGAACGGCTCGCCCTATTTTGACAAGGGAAGTTATTGACGATGCCATTCTAGGTGATGATCCTGTACTATTGGTAAACTTAATGCTTTGGCTTGTGGGCTTATTATTGATCGAAAGCATTGGGTCTTTTGGATTTATGTATGCGGCCAATTGGCTCGGACAGAGCATCATCAAAGACATTCGTATCGAACTCTACGACAAGCTTCAGAACTTCCGTCTTGGTTTTTATGATAGAAGTCCCGTGGGCCAATTAGTCACTCGCGTCGTCTCTGACATCGAAACCATAGCCCAAGTATTCTCCGAAGGAATCCTGGTCATCTTTGGCGACTTGTTCCGCATCGCGGTGATGCTCTTCGCCATGTTCTTCTTCTTCAACCCAATGCTTGTACTGATCAGTCTCAGCGTCATCCCAGTCCTTTTTATTGCCACCCGTTGGTTTCAGCGGGGCATCAAAGGTGCCTTTCAAGCCGTGCGCAATGAAGTGAGCAACCTCAATACTTTTGTTCAAGAGCACCTCGGTGGAATGACCATCGTACAAGCCTTTGGACGTGAAGCCCAGGAAATGGGGAAGTTTGAAAGCATCAATGCCCGACACCGCGACGCCAACATCAAGAGCATCTTTTATTATGCCCTTTTCTTCCCCATTATTGAAGTCCTTAGTGCCATTTCCATCGGGCTCGGGGTATGGTACGGTGGTATGAATGCCGCCCAAGGCGGTGATGTCACTGTAGGGGAGCTCACGGCCATCATCATCTTTATTGGGATGTTGTTCCGTCCACTACGCCAATTAGCCGACCGTTTCAATACCCTGCAAATGGGTATGGTGGCTTCCGAACGCGTATTGAAACTGCTCGATAGCGACCACGAAATAGAGCCCAAGGGTCAAGCTTACTTGGACCACATCCAAATCAAGGACCAATTCTTTCTTAAGCTCCATTACCAAGTACGGTCTTCTTTGCGTCCCCATTTTCCATGAATCTTGAGCAAT
>JAURAE010000152.1 GCA_030829675.1 Schleiferiaceae bacterium | reverse complement strand
GATTGTTCTGCATGAATATCGGTAATGGCATGTGCTCTGACAACTTTCCGACATCGACGGGTAGGGGTTATCAGAGCTCTTCAACTTTCAAGCCGCTGGAAAACTTAAAGGATGATTTGACTCTCTGTACGAATTTAAGGAATTACGGGAATCACGAAAGCACGATGTACGCTTTTGCGGAATACGCGGACCACGCAAATCCCCAGTTGATTAAAGATTCGGTTGATGAGGTCGCCGCTTCTCATATTGGCAATGATACGCGCATTAGAAATTTGGTCGTTGAACAGAGGAATTCCTATGGCATCTCCTGGAAAGGTGGATTGCCCGTTTCTCCAATCGCGGACGTCCAGATTTTGTTCCAAACCATATTTGGTAAGGTCGACAAGACGAAACGTGCCGAGTTGCTGGCGCTCAAAAAATCGATGTTGGATGCCAGTAGAGATGATGCCAAGAGCATGATGAATAAAGTTTCTCGGGAAGATCGTGACAAATTAGATGAATACTTTTCTAGTTTGCGCGAATCTGAAAAGTCGATTCAACGATCTGAACGTTGGCTGAATCAAAAGCACGTAGAAGTACCATTCCCTGAAAACGTAAAGTTCAAAACGGATGGCCTCAGTGACTATTCGCAGAAGATTTTAGTGTGCCCGCACTTCAATCAACGTTCAACTTATTTGGATTTGCTCTTTTTGGCATTTAAATATGACGTCACCCGCGTGGCCAACGTATATTCAGAATGGAATTGGCTTGGTCATCATACTGATTCTCACCAAGTCGCGACCAAAGAGGGTCTACTAAAAAATATCGAGGCTGACCAAGGCTACATGATGCAGACGGCTCGTTTCTTGGAAAAACTTAAATCAACCAAGACGAAAGTGGGTGGAACATTACTGGACCAGACGGTTTGTTTGATCACTAGTTCCCTGAGTATTAGTAAAGAAGAAGGCCCTCACGGTATGAAGAACAATCCCGTGATTGTCGCTGGCGGTGGCTTTGAGCATGGTAAGCACATTAAGTTTAACGGCACAGACAACCGGAATAACGTCTACCTCGCAGCCTTGCAGCATCTTGGGGTCGAAATTGACAGCTTTGCTACCAGTAGTGAAAGTGCGAAGTTGTAGTAGCAGCCCAACAATAACTGACGTAGTGGGATTCTCCAGAATTCTTCGGCGGGTGAGTTTTTATCTGTCGATCGTCTGCAAAAAGATGGCCTCTATGAGGTTCTGTTCCCTTCTCGTGTTTTTGGTAGTCGTGGCTTTAGGGAGTGCTACTTCTGGCGGCGCTGAAAAACACCTTGCGGAGCTCGAACGAAGCAGAGCTTTCTTAACCGCTTATTGTGTGAGCTGTCATAGCAATGAAAAGAGTAAGGGCGATTTTAATTTTGAAACGTTTAATGGCAAAGATTGGGCCAATCACGAACTCCTCAATGAGCTCTTGACGGTGTTGAGAGAAAAGGAAATGCCGCCCAAGAAGGCCAAGAAGCAGCCCTCGGCGGAAGAGTTGGAAGCGGTTGAGAAGCTTTTGGCCCAACAGTATTTCTCAATCAAAAAAAAGTTGCCCGGCGTGCTCACACGTTTGAATCGCGTAGAATATGAGAACACGATCAATGATGCTTTTTTCACGGACTTAGAAGTCAAAAACCATTTGCCTGTCGATAACACTAGGGATGGCTTTGACAATGAAGGCGATAAACTGGTGATGTCACCCTATGCGATGGATAGCTATTTTCGAGTTGCCTCTGAAATAGCAGGAAAGGTCGTGGGAGGTATCCCCGAGCCTTCCACAACCAATCATAGTTATGATAACGGTCTAGGGCGCAGATTAGGTAGCGATGGAGTTGCGTCTTATGAATTTTCTAATGATGGTATGACAACCGAAGGGTATCGTTACAATGATGCATCCCGTGGGTTTGGATTAAAGT
Organism: Schleiferiaceae bacterium; assembly: GCA_030829675.1. Lineage (GTDB taxonomy): Bacteria > Bacteroidota > Bacteroidia > Flavobacteriales > Schleiferiaceae > UBA10364. The sequence goes on along the minus strand of JAURAE010000152.1, from coordinate 573 downwards.
ATGGTGACACCGTGCCAGGCTACTACGATGTGAAGGTCAATGGACATTTTACGTTTATTGATCCAACCGTTACTGGCGCTTTTCTTAGGGAACGGGATTTATATTTCAAGGTTGACCTGGGTAAAGAAAATGAACGTTTGAGAATCACAACTAATATAGATCCTAAACTCAGCAAAAAAGCACTCAGCAGTCAGGATTTTTTATTAAGTGACAAAGTAAGGATCTATTTGGAGCCAGGACAGAATGCGGTTCTTTATAGTTACAACTATTTTTATCCATTGCCCAGGGATCTCAGTAAACTCAAGCCGATCCCCCCATTGCCGGCAGATAAGGCGTTCTCCAAAATGCCAAAGGCGTTATTGCACTTTATTTCGGCTGATGTGACCGGTCCCTACTATGAAAGCTGGCCTCCAAAAAACGAGTTTTACAACACCTACTATGAAGACTTCAAGGGCCAGGATCCTCATAAGCAGTATCAACAATTCATTAGAAAGTTGGCCATTAAACTCTTTCGCCGGCCGGTGATTGACAGTGAGTTGAAGCGATTTTTCGATGTCGCAAAGAAGCGATATG
>JAURAE010000151.1 GCA_030829675.1 Schleiferiaceae bacterium | reverse complement strand
TTGGCGTTGAAGGAAGGCCACAATGGCGGCATTACCATTGTCCCTGCCTTGAGCGGATTAGGAGCGCCGCATTGGGATGCCTATGCCCGCGGTGCCATCATGGGCATCACCCGCGGCACTAACGACAGCCACATCGCCTACGCGGCGCTCGAAGCAATCGCCCTGAGTACGGCAGATGTTTTGGAAGCCATGGCCAAAGACCTTGGGCAAGAACTCAAAGCCATCAAGGTGGACGGCGGAGCTAGTGCCAACGATACCATGATGCAATTACAAGCCAATATTTTAGCCTGTCCAGTCATTCGCCCGGCGGAGACCGAGAGTACCGCACTTGGAGCTGCCTTGCTCGCAGGACTTGGCATAGGGTATTGGTCTTCTTTGGAGGATCTCAAGCCTTTGCTCAATGTCGACGAAAACTTCACTCCAAAACCCATGGACCAAATTCTGTTGCGCGATCAATGGCACCGTGCGATCGCGGCTAGCAAAGGGTGGATTAAAGCAGGGGCGGATGAATAGAGCCGAGAATCTTGCGCTTCTCAAAGAGGAAGCCTTCGATATTCTCATCATAGGCGGCGGAGCCACAGGATTAGGTGCTGCCGTTGACGGTGCAGCGCGTGGCTACAAGGTCGCCTTAGTTGAAGGGGCCGATTTCGCCAAAGGCACCAGCTCCAAAAGCACCAAACTGGTCCACGGCGGGGTTCGATACCTGCAAAACGGAGATATCTCTTTGGTCATTGAAGCCCTGCGCGAGCGGGGCCTGTTGTGCCAAAACGCGCCACACTTGGTCAAAAACCTCAGCTTCGTCATTCCTTCGTACGATTGGTGGAACAGTCCCTTTTATGGAGTGGGGTTGAAGATTTATGATTTGATGGCGGGAAAATTGGGCCTAGGTCCTTCCGAAATGATTTCTCTCGAGGAAACCCTAAAACACATCCCCAATGTCAATCAAGAGGGGCTGCGAGGCGGTGTACTCTACCACGACGGACAGTTCGATGATGCGCGATTATCCATTTCCCTTGCCCAAACAGCCTCGAAAAACGACGCCGTACTCTGCAACTACGCAAAGGTCGTAGGGCTGTTGAAAGAAGAGGCAGAAGTGGTCGGCGCCAAAGTTCAAGATGCTCTGAGCAATGACGTTTTCGAAGTTCGCGCCAAGGTCATCATTAATTGTACAGGGGTTTTTGCGGACGATGTATTGAAAATGGACAATCCCGAGGCTAAAGCGACGATCAGACCATCGCAGGGGGTACACATCGTATTGGACAAGAGTTTCTTGCCCGGCGATAAAGCCATCATGGTACCACAAACCACCGACGGCCGCGTGCTTTTTGCGGTGCCATGGCACGATGTGGTCATCGTAGGAACGACCGATACCCCGCTCGAACAACGCGATTTAGATCCCATAGCACAGGAAGATGAAATCAAATTCATTCTCGACAACGCGGGCATGTACATGTCGAAAAAGCCCACTAAAGCAGATATCCTCAGTGTATTTGCCGGTTTGAGGCCCTTGGCGGCGAGTGAAAGCGGGAGTGACTCTACCAAAGAAGTGAGCCGACACCATAAGGTATTGGTCAGTCCTTCTGGATTGATTTCAGTGCTGGGTGGCAAATGGACGACCTATAGAAAAATGGGAGAAGATGCCATCGACAACGCCTTGGTGGTCGGTGCTCTGCCCCCGCGAAAATGCCAAACGGAGAACATGCCCATTCACGGCTATGAGGTAGCGCCGGATTGGACCGATCCCCTACACGTTTATGGATCGTTCAGAAAGAAAATCCGCAAGCGCATTGAAAAGAACAAGGAGCAGTCCTTGAGCGATAAATTTCCCTTGTATCCCAGCATGATTCGTTGGGCCGTGAAGAAGGAGATGGCCATGACCTTGGAAGATGTGCTTGCGCGCCGTACCCGGGCCATTTTATTCGACGCCAAGGAAACGAGGAAGATTGCACCGGAGGTGGCGCGATTGATGGCACAATATTTAGCTAAGGATGCGCGTTGGATTACGGAAGAATTGGCCAAATTTCATGCTTTCAGTGATGCCTATGTCGTGAAGTAGCGATGCGGTAAATCACTACATTTGATGCAAGCCAAAGGCGAATGAACGTTTCGAAAAAAACTAAATCGCATCAGGTGCAGTACTTCAATAAGGAGCGCACAAAAACCCTGAGATACTCCCCGCGGCTGCGCCGCGGGGGTTTTGTTTTTTAGTGCTGGATGAAAATTTTCTCCATCCGGTCGCCGACTAACATATAGTAGGTGGCGGCGGGAAGGTGGTCTACCGGAATCCTATTCTCCCCGGCCTGAAGGGTGCCCTCATCGACGAGGTGCTTGTCTAAGGTGAAGATTTGAAAATCGCTAGCCTCGGTTGTAGTGATATTCAAAAACGAATCTGCGGGATTGGGACCTATTTTTAACTGAATGGGCCCCTGCTCCTGAACAGCCATATAAGGGTTCCACGCCACGTGCGTCGAATCGCCATAGATGTAATGCACGAGCTCCGGGTGATCGATAA
>JAURAE010000150.1 GCA_030829675.1 Schleiferiaceae bacterium | reverse complement strand
CCATGAATAACAATCGCAGGGCCGTCAAATTTGAACTGCTGGTGGTTTTGACCAAAGGCGAAAAACGGTAAGGCAAGCAAAATTGTTAGAAAGCGCATGATTATGTAAGTATACGTTCGTTGTAAAATTATAGCGATTTACTCTCCGTGAAAGAGCTTGTGCTTTTTAATGGGCAGTCCTTGTCGAATGCGCCAGGCATGGTAAGTGCTGGGGGTATCGGGAGTCCATTGGGGTAGGAAGAAGGCAATACCGAATCGGTCCAATTGGCTCACATTAGCGAGAATCAACATCATATAAAGCGTCCACTGCGGCGCTCCGGTCCACCACAAATGAGTAAACCCAAGCAAAATACCAATGCCGAGCAATTTCCCTGAATAGGCATGGGCCGCGAGCTCCTTGCCAAACTTCAAGAACGACACCACGTAGGTCAAGACTTCCATAAGCAAGGTAATTCTGATCCACCACAGATGCTGTCTAAATATCTCCGGACGCCAGAGCCAAATCGCAGTACCTACACCGAGCCAAAAGATAAGATCAGCGATGCTGTCCGCGCGACGCATCAATGGTGTGGCGACGCCGAGTTGTCTGGCAATAATGCCGTCAAGAATATCCCCGATTAGGGCGAACCAGATGAGTGCAACTACTGCTGTTCCAACCCATTGATTGGTCAACGTGGCAAGGTAAATCACCAGTGGCGCAAAAAGTGCGCGACTTACGATCAATCCCCAAGGAAGTAGGTATTTCATAATGAGAAAGGTACAATGTTTTATTTCCGTAATTTTAATCAAAATGACAGTGATGAAATCGTTGATATATACCCTAGGGCTGGCCACTGCTTTTACGGCCTGCACCCCCACCTCTGATACAGTAACTACCCTAATCCACGATGAAATGACCATCGCGGAACTCCACGCATTGTACGAAGACGGTAGCCTCAGCAGTACCGCCGCTGTGGAATTTTATCTCGACCGCATTGAAGCAATCAACGGTGGCGACATAGACCTGAATGCCGTATTGGCCTTGAACGAAAATGCACTAGAAGATGCGCAGAGGCTTGATAGTATCTATGAGGCTACGGGGGAATTTGCAGGCCCATTGCACGGGGTGCCCGTACTCTTGAAAGACAACATCGATTATTTTGGAATGCCGACTACCGTGGGGACCAATGCCCTTCGCGAGAACTTCCCGTCGGAATCCAGTCCTCTGGCCCAACAACTGGTCAATGCCGGTGCCATTGTGTTGGGGAAGGCGAATTTGAGCGAATTGGCAAATTTCCACAGCACCGTTTCCTCTTCCGGCTGGAGCCCAGTGGGCGGTCAATGTAAAAACCCATATGATTTGAGCAGAAACCCTTGCGGCTCAAGCTCTGGCTCTGGTGCCGCTGTGGCAGCCAATCTTTGCATGATGGCCATCGGTACCGAAACCAACGGCTCGATCACCTGCCCCTCGAATAACAACGGGATCGTTGGCCTCAAACCGACCGTGGGACTGATTTCCCGCACAGGAATTTTCCCAATCAGCTATACCCAAGATACCGGAGGCCCGATGGCTCGGACAGTAAGCGACGTAGCCGTTTCACTGGGAACAATGATCGGCAAGGACCATAGGGACTTGAAGACACATCAAGAGGACCGCCGCGCACAGGAAGATTACACGAGCTTTTTGAACGACCAAAGCTTGGAGGGTAAGAGAATAGGCGTGTATTCCAGCGCGATGAACGATAATTTCTTGCTTCAAGCCGTTTGGGAAGATGCACTTGTGGAATTACAAATGCAGGGCGCAGAACTGGTGTATTTGGACGACCCTATTGCGGATGATGCTACGGGTCCAAGTTATGAAGTCATGTTCTACGAATACCGCCAAGGTGTGAATGACTATTTCGCCAACAACCCTAGTGCAGGCATCGAAGATATGTGGGGGTTATACCGTGCCATCATCGAAGATTCCATGGAAATGGCTTACCACGACCATGACCTACTCAGAATCTCGGAAAACTATACTCCCGAAGAAAAACGCGAAGCTTATGAGGCCGCACTTGAAAGAGCGCGCTACCTCAGCCAAGACCGAGGCATTGACCGCGTAATGGACAGCTTAGCATTGGATGCCATCGTAGGACCTGCCGGCGGACCTGCTTGGAAAACAGATCATGTGAACGGCGACCACTTCAGCGTATACAGCGGGAATGCGTGGGCTATTTCTGGATATCCACATATCGTAGTTCCCATGGGCCAAGTATATGGTCTACCCGTAGGTCTAAGCATCATGGGACGGAAATGGGACGAAGGGAATTTGATCGGCTATGCCTATGACTTTGAGCAGGCTACTATGGCGAGGTTTACACCGAAATTCTTAAATTCAACAGCGCCTTAAGAAACACACCATGGGAAGATTGAAATACCTTTTTGTCTTTACCCTACCCGCCTTAGCATTAATTAGTTTCCATAGCACGGGATGGAAAGCCTACCTACCGGTACTAGATCCAGGTGTAGTTCCGATGTCGGTACAAGTGGCTTTTGCTTGTCGTCGTCGTTGGCGGAAACAAAGGGGTGTTCGGCTTCAGCCTAGTCAAGCTT
>JAURAE010000014.1 GCA_030829675.1 Schleiferiaceae bacterium | reverse complement strand
TTGGAAGGAAAGCGAGTCTTTTATTTCAATGTGAAATAGTTCACTCCTCCAACCCTTTCGTTAACGCATTTTAATTGCACTTTTCTCCCGTCTCCGGTCGGGCGCATCCCCATTTTTATATATTTGTAACTACCCATGTTGTACGTTAACACAAACGCATAAAGAATGAAGAAAAGCTTACTAGCTGTACTTTTTGTAGCCCTCGCTTCCCCAGCAGTTTTTGGGCAGTTCGCACCACCGATTGATACGGTTTTCACTGAAAATTTTGACGGTACCCTCGGGGCCGACTCAATCGCTGCGAATTACAATACAGATTCCGCCAACGCCACTAGATCTTGGAACGACACCGCTTATCTCAAGACAACCGGAGGTATGTCCTTCCATACGCAGATTTATTCTAGTGATTCCATCATTTTCGAAACGGATGCTTTCTCCACCGTCACTTACACGAATGTGAGATTTACATTCGATCACATCTGTAAGATTCGATACATCCAGAAAGCCTACATTCAGATGTCCAAAGATAATGGACAGACTTGGGTCAATCTTTCGGGCACGCATTACAAAGGTGAAAGTCCTCAGTTTAGTAATCAAGGATGGTTTAATGAGCTTTCTTACCCTGCTCCTTCCGTGGTACCTTATTGGCAGGGTCCAACTATTGGGAATTCTAATACTGGTTCGACTCCAACATCTAGTTGGTGGGCGCGAGAAACCTTTTCACTCGGTGATTATTTAGGTACTTATGACAGTACAAATTCGCAGTATGGTTATTCCAACTGTAAAATTCGTTTTGTAATGTCGAATAAAACCGGTACTCCATCGCCCGCTTCCTTAGCTGGATGGTTCGTAGATAACCTTATGGTTGAAGGTGCTCCTTGTGAATTAGAACCACCCACTTTAGACTGGATTAATGTTAGCGTACAAGCTAAACCTAATGGAGCTCGTTATATGCCGTCCCAAGTTGTTCGCGTGAAAGGAAAAGACAACGTGGGTGTCGACAGTATGCGTATTTACTTCCGTAGGTATGATTACAGTGGAGGCTCTTGGAGCTCATGGACAGATTCTCTAATGTCATCCTCATTTTCAACTAATTGTCCTGATTCGTCACAATACACTTATACTTTTGGCGGTATTGATGTTAGCGATTCGATTGAATGGTATGTTAGAATTTTTGATTGTGCGTGTCCAAACGTCGTTCGTGACCCTCTTGAAACAGCAACGAACACCACGTACAAATTCTGGCGAGACGCCGCCTTACCACCTATTTGTGGTACAACAACAGGAACGTCATTTCCTTACTCTACGATGCTACCGGTAGACGAAGATTTTGAAGATGCCCAGTATTGGGTTGCTGGTACAGGAACAGGTGCGACAGGAGTTTCACATCGAGGTAATTTTCCAGATCAAAACCCACCCTACGGCCAAAATTGGAAAGTAATTCCAAATGAAAATACAGTGGGGTTCGCATGGTGTATACGCACAGGTTCTACATCTACAAACTTAACTGGTCCGGATGGAGACGCTTCAGCAAACGGGAACGGCAAATACTTGTATACGGAGGCAGAGCAAGGCTCTTCGAATGACAAAGCGCATATGATAACACCTTGTATAGATCTGAGGAATTTGAACTGTGCGATTCTTGAGTTTGATTACCACATGTACGGTGCACACATTGATTTTCTTGCGATTACGGCGGATACAGGATTTAACTCCTCAGCCTATACGGGTTTAGCGCGTATCGATGGAGAGCAGCAAACAAAATCTAGCGATCCTTATAAAACGTATTCTGTATCATTAAATGACATTACTGGCGATTATGTGCGCTTACGTTTTTCAGTGAATCGCGGGAACTCTTTGAAAGGAGATGTCGCAATTGATAATATACGTATATACGAACCGGAACCATATGATGTAGCTCTAAGAGATGTCTTCAACCCCGAGAATGGTTACTGTTCCTACAGTAATAATGAATTTCTTGACTTGTGGGTTCAGAATAACGGCTGTACAACATTGGATAGCATCCCCGTAACTTGGAAGTTCAATTATACGAATACAAGCGGTGCAACTTCTGTATCTAACCATACAGAGTATATTACTCACAAATCATTAGAGACCGGGGATTCAACTTACTTTAGTTTTACAACTGGTCCTAATTTGAGTGGATACGGTATTTACGATATTTGGGTGTACACAGAACAGCCTGGAGATTCCACTAACACTAATGATTCAATAGGACCTATTCGAATTGTGCATGAAGAACCCTTTAGTTCCTTCCCTTATGTTTTAGACTTCGATGGATCTGGAACAACTGCTGGAGCAAATACTGCAGCGAACCCAGGTTCATTCCCAAATACTGTTTTTACACCAATACCATCAGGAAACTCCGGAGATTATGCCTTTATGGTGGGTACAAAGTTTACTCCTACCGTTGGTTCCGGTCCAATTAGTGATGTTAGCGGTAATGGGAATTATCTTGTTACAGAGGGGGATTATGGTGTTAGTCCTGCTTCTGCGACATTAGTTTCAAAGTGTTTAGACATTTCTGGAATGACCCAGCCTGTATTACAATTCCGCCATCACATGTACGGAGCTGATATTGGAGCTATTCGTGTTCAATGGATTAAGGATGGAGAAAATGATTGGACCAATCCTATGTCTCCATATACCACAACACTTACCGATGAAAAAGATGGATGGTCATTTTATGAGGTAAATCTTAGTAATGCCGGAGACCTCGTTAAACTCCGCTTCATAGCCCAGAAATCTGGTTTTGGTGTAGCTGCCGACATAGCTTTTGATGATATCGTGATTTACGACAAAGCTGCTACAGATGTGGGAATCATTAGCATCGAAAACCCTGGAGCACGAATTAATCTAGTTGGCGGTCCAGCTCAACTAAAAGCAGAATTCAAAATTCGTAATTATGGTACGAGTGCTCAGTCAAACATACCGGTTTCATATACTGTGACCCCGACATGTGGGGCAAATGCTGGAGTCAGCACTACCTACACATTTACTCATAGTTCATCTATCGCCGCCGGTGCAACTGCAGTAGCCACTGATAATACAAATACAGTAGCTTGGCCTACGGGTACTTTTGAACTCTATGCATGGACAGGTAAAACTGGTGACAATAGTAATTGGAACGATAGTTCTTACACGAAATCAGCCGGGTGGCCAGAACTGTATATTCAACAAGGTTTCATAGATGACTTTGAATCATGTAATACAGGAGATAGCTCTGGATTCTTCGTAGCTGGTGATTTGAATCTTTGGGAGGTCGGTGATGTTACTGCTCTAAACAACAATAGTGCCTATGCATCAAGGCCTAACAAAAATGTTCCAGGGAACGTAGATGAATACTTATACTTTCCTCGATTTATAGGATTCGACACCATTGCTGGAGCAGAATTAAAATTGTCTCATGATATTGATTTGGGTACTGGTGACGTTGCGTTGATAGAATATCAGGGAGGAGGAACGTGGAATACCCTTGGCTTCTGGGATCCTCAAAATGTTGTAAGTACGAACTGGTACAATACAGGTACCGCTGGTATTGGTAATGCGTGGGTTGGGAATATCGGCCAAATGAATTCGACTTGGCCGCTCGCATCTTGGAATTTCTCCCAAGCACCATTGATTTTGAGGGCGCGTCTCAAAACTGTTTCGGGCAATAAAGATGGTTGGAACATTGATCGCGTTGAAGTTTATATCCCACCTCAAAATAGCGCTGCCCCTATTGATGTAACAACTATAGAATATCTACCCGTACCAGATCAAAACAACCATTTAAAAACGTTGATCAGGAATACTGGAGCGAAAATATTAGATAGCTGTTTAGTTCAATTCTCAACAGATGGAGGGAACACATGGTCTAACAACGAAAAAGTAGTTTTCAACCCTCCATTAATCCCGAGAAAGTCCGCCTGGTATGAGTTTGATCAAGATTGGATTAACCCGACAAGCGGCGTTCACAATATTTGTGTCCGTACATCACGCCCTGATAACAAACCAGATGCAGAACCTTCAGATGATCAAATCTGCGCGGATATCACAGTTCTTGATAAAATTGTAATGTCTGTAGATAGTAGTTACTGTAACGACTTTGAAGACCCTTCACAAGCTCCTTGGCTAACCTTAAATGCGTTCGTCAAGGATGGGCTAACTGCTTGGGAAGAAGGAACTCCTGCCATGGCGCCATTAGTGGGTGCATTCTCGGGCAGCAATGCTTGGATGACAGATCTAGATTCAAACTACAAGAAGCGTGATTCTTCTGCCCTATACACTCCCGTATTCGCCTTGGATTCAGGACAGACCTATACTTACGAGTTCATGCACGCCTTCTCTACCGAGATCTACCACGATGGTGGTACAGTGGATGTAACCTTTGACGGTGGTATCTCATGGCACACTGTCGGTACGAATCTCTTCGGTGCGACTTGGTTTAACACCAGCTTCGTAACCGCATTGGACATCTACAAACCAGGATGGACCGGTTTGAGCAACGGTTGGCAGCAAGCGAAAATCAACGTTCAGGTAGATACTGCACGTAATGCCATCTTTAGATTTAGATTCGGTTCAGATGAAACCATCAACAAGGCTGGATGGGCCATTGATGATTTCTGTTTCTTCAAAACAGACGAGACGGATAAGATTTACGTCGTAGGTCAAGAAGAACTAGAATCTCACATCGGAGTAGGAAACATCCATCCTAACCCAACGACAGGCTACGCGCAGTTGCCAGTGAGCTTCCAGAGCCCTGCGGACATCACCATTACCGTCCGCAATACGCAAGGACAGCTTATTGAAACGCGTACTGTACACGGCAATGAAGGCATCCAAACCTTCACCCTGGATACTCAAAGCTGGGCTAGTGGTATGTACCTCGTAGAGACAGTCACTCCTCTAGGTACAGATACGCAACGATTGATCGTCGAGTAAGGCATCAATAGATAGATTTTTTTCACCCTCGCAGTGTTTACGGACCTGCGGGGGTGTTTTTTTTTTGCAGACCAATTCCAGCAGTAATATTGGCAGTAAAACATCGTCTAATGCGTCATAATTTCCGCTAAGACTCTGGTTTTCAGCCAAGGTGTCCCCTTTTCTTATGTCCAATTTTCATTGGCACATCCTTTGACCGAAAATCCACGGAACCCAAACCCTATTGTTATGAACATAGAAAAATTCACAACCAAGAGTCAGAGCATTATTGCCAAAGCGCAATTCTTAGCTACTGACAAACGACATACTCAGGTGGAATCCCTTCACCTATTATTGGCCTTAGTCAAGGAAGACCAAAGCGTGCTACCTTTTGTGGCACAGCAGGGCGAGATACAATTGGACAGATTACATACTGCGCTCGAAGCCGCCTATACAGGCCTTCCTACCTCTTCTAGCGGCGGAGAAACCTATATGGGTAGAGATGCTGCCTTTGTGCTTCAAAAGGCCGTTCAAAAGGCAGAGGGCATGAAGGATGATTTTGTCGCCACTGAACACCTCCTACTCGCCTTGCTAGAAGACAAGGGCGCCGCCGGTAAAATGTTAAATGATGCCGGATTCACTACCAAAGTCGTTGAAGGAGCCATCGACAGCTTGCGTAAAGGACGCCATGCCAACAGCTCAGGTGCCGAAAACACCTACAACAGCTTGGATAAATATGCCAAGAACCTCAATAAGATGGCTGAGGAAGGAAAACTCGACCCAGTCATAGGTCGAGGCGATGAGATTCGTCGAGTTCTCCAAATCCTTTCTCGACGCACTAAGAACAACCCCATCCTCGTGGGAGAGCCCGGTGTAGGGAAAACGGCCATCGCCGAAGGATTAGCACAACGCATTCTAAATGGTGATGCCCCTGAAAACCTCAAGGACAAAACCGTGTACAGCCTGGACATGGGTGCCCTTATTGCGGGGGCAAAGTACAAGGGGGAATTTGAGGAGCGCTTGAAAGCCGTGGTCAAGGAAGTGACCAGCAGCGACGGCAATATCTTACTGTTCATCGACGAGATACACACCTTGGTGGGTGCGGGCAAGGGCGAAGGCGCCATGGACGCCGCCAATATCCTCAAGCCGGCACTAGCCCGTGGCGAGCTTAGAGCCATTGGTGCCACTACCCTAGACGAATTCCAGAAGTATTTTGAAAAGGATAAAGCCTTGGAGCGACGCTTCCAGAAGGTCATGGTGGAAGAACCGGATCAGGAAAGCAGCATCAGCATCTTGCGTGGGATCAAGGAGAAATACGAAACCCACCACAAAGTCCGTATAAAGGATGAGGCAGTCATCAGCGCGGTGGAATTGAGTTCTCGTTATATCAGCGATAGATTCCTGCCGGATAAGGCCATCGACTTGATGGACGAAGCGGCGTCTAAGATTCGGATGGAAATCAACTCCAAGCCGGAGGAATTGGACATTCTAGACCGTAAAATCCTTCAACTTGAAATCGAACAGGAAGGCATCAAGCGCGAGGACGATAAAAAGAAATTGGCCGTCATTAAATCTGAGCTCAGCGAACTCTATGAAGAACGAGATGCCCTCAGTGCCGTTTGGGAACGTGAGAAAAACAGTGCAGAGCGCATTCAGGAGATCAAAGAACGCTTGGAACAGTTTAAGCTTGAAGCCGAGCGTGAGGAGCGCGCCGGCAACTATGGGCGGGTAGCTGAAATCCGCTATGGATTGATGCAAGAGGCCGAGAAAGAACTGAATAAAGCCGAGGCAGATCTCGAAAACAGCGAGCGCACGATGATCAAAGAAGAAGTGACTGCTGAAGATATTGCGGAAGTCGTGAGCCGTTGGACAGGCATCCCCGTTCAGAAGATGTTGGAAAGCGAGCGCATGAAGCTGTTGCGTATGGAAGAAGAGCTCCACAAGCGCGTCGTTGGGCAGGTAGCTGCCATTGGCGCCGTGAGCGACGCGATACGCCGTTCTAGAGCCGGGTTGGGCGATCCCAATAAGCCTATTGGGAGTTTCCTCTTTCTTGGAACGACCGGAGTGGGAAAAACTGAGCTCGCCAAGGCCCTCGCGGCTTACCTCTTTAATGATGAGCACGCCATGACGCGCATCGATATGAGTGAATACCAAGAAAAACACAGCGTGAGCAGATTGGTGGGCGCGCCCCCGGGATATGTCGGATACGATGAAGGGGGCCAATTAACCGAGGCCGTTCGTCGCATGCCCTACAGCGTTGTCCTCTTAGACGAAATTGAAAAGGCGCACCCAGATACATTCAACATTCTCTTACAGGTGCTCGATGATGGCCGCCTGACGGATAATAAGGGCCGTACAGTGAACTTCAAGAACACCCTCGTGATCATGACGAGCAACATTGGCTCTCATTTGATCAACGAAGCCATCGATCAATACGACGGCGCTGAATACAGCACTTTAATGAATAGATTGAAGCCTGAGCTTATTGGACTCCTACAAAAGGTTGTACGCCCAGAATTCATCAACCGCATCGATGAGATCAGCGTATTCAGTCCGCTCGATAAAAGCGAGATGAGTAAAATTGTGGGTTTACAATTAAATGTGGTGAAGCGACGCCTGAACGAGCAAAACATCACCTTGGAGGCCAGTCCCGAAGCCATTGCGCACCTCAGCGAAGCCGGCTGGGATCCTCAATACGGCGCGCGACCGGTGAAACGTGCCATCCAAAACGAAGTGCTCAATGCACTGAGTAAGGAAATCATTGCAGGCAAGGTACATGCCGACGATGTGATTCTGTTGGATGCTTTTGACGGGGAATTGGTCTTCAGAAACGTGGATCTGCCCATATCATAGGCGTGTGTATAAAAGAAGAGGCCCGCCTGCGGCGGGCCTCTTAGCTTTTTATTGATTTCTACACCACTGACTCCAAGAGCCATTGTACAAGGCAGGAACGGGGTAACCCGCATGCACCAAGGCTAAAATGGTATGGCAAGCGGTCACTCCTGAACCGCAATGGACGATGACCTCTTTATGTTGTAGGTATTGAAAATGGGATTGCAGGGCTTCGGTAGAAAGGAATTGGCCCCCTGAAACGACCTCCGTTAAAGGAATATTGATTGCCCCGGGAATATGCCCTGCTACAGGATCTATGGGCTCTTCTACCCCTTCATAGCGCGCGGCGGCGCGAACATCCACCAAGCACTTTCCGGTGGCGATAGCAGGAGCTATATCTTCCATCTCGATGAGCGGCCATTGGTACTGTATCACAGGTGTGGAATAGATCGTTGGTACGGGTGCCACTTCCCCTGAGGTAACGGGTAACCCAATGTTCTTTAGTGCCTCATAGCCTCCATCGACCACAGCAACCATCTGATGGCCTATTGCGCGCAACATCCACCACATACGGGCGGCAGCCATGATGCCACAAGTTCGATCGTACAAAATCACCATGGAATCCCGGGAAACACCCAACGTTCCCAATGTATGGGCAAAGTTCTCTGGGGTTGGGAGAGGATGTCTGCCTAAGACGCTGGCATCTTCATAGGGAGCACTGAGCTGAGTCTCGAGATCGACCCAAAGCGCGCCCTCAATATGTTCTTCACGATATGTGGCGTGAGCATTGGGCCCTGCAACGACGTCGCACATAATGACCTCAGAAAAATGGTCCTGTACCCAGTGTGCCGAAACTAGCGTACCGCGAATTATCGGTAAATTTTTTGCGAATCCAGCCATTGAGTCCAGCGGCGCTGATTGACCAAGTGCCCCGCATAGTTGCGTGCAAAAGCGTGATAGCCGGGGTTATCTGGATTCGCACACATGAAAAGGTAATCGTGCTTGGGCGCCTCCAATACCGCTAACAAAGCAGCCTTTTCCGGTACACAAATAGGTCCCGGTGGCAATCCTTTGATTACATAGGTATTGTAGGGATGCTCCAACTTCAGATCCCGGGTCAATACTCGACGCACGGGCTGCTCAGGATTTAAATCATTCAAGGCAAAAATGACCGTAGGATCTGCCTGAAGTCTCATCCCCTTCTGCAACCTGTTCAAATACAAGCGCGCCACTAGGGGACGATCGGTGGCCTTAGAACTTTCCTTCATGACAATGCTCGCCAAGGTACTGATCTCCCCGGGCGTCATTTTCATAGCTTCCGCCTGCTTGATGCGCGCCGGCGTCCAGAAGGCGATGGTGTTTTGATAGAGTTTATTTGCGATAGATTTAGCGGAGGCATTCCAATAAACCTCATAGGTATCCGGTAAAAAGGCACCCAAGGCCAAGGGTCCCTCCCATCCGTCCATGGGCGCTTTCAACGCCTTGTACAGGTCCGTACTATCTACGAGTAACTGCTTGCCCAATTTCCCCGCGAGGTCCGCCAAATTATCGGCACTATTAAAGGTGATGCGAATAGGCTCCTGCAACCCCGCCTTCAAGGCATTAATCAAGGTATTGTTGCTCATGCCCTGATCGATCACATAGTGGCCAGATTTTACTTTGGCCAACCCCTTGTTTTTTGCGAGCATTAAAAACCCCTGTGGGTTTAGCAATACCTCATCCTCCAACAGCTGCGCGTATAGCTGTTCAGCAGTCGTACCTTCCTTCACAAACAGCTTATACGGTAATTTCGCTTCGTTCACATTGGGTTCAAAGACCACATTGTATCCGGTATAAGCGATATAGATCATCGCAGCCGGCACTAAAATGCCGAACAAGAGGACTAGGGTTTTTCTCATATGATGATTTTTTGGAAGATTTTGGCATCGACGTACTCGCCTTCCCACCAAATCCAATGCATGAGCACCCCTACTTCACGAAATCCGCGGGATTCGAAGAGGCCAAGACTCGCATCATTGATCATGGGCACGTGGGCATACAAGTTCTCTACATGCAAGGTATTGTATGCATAATGCTCCATAGTTTCTAGGGCCAATTTCGACCAGCCCTTCCCCCTATGTTTTTCCTCAATCATGATGCCCACACCCGCTCGTTTGGTAAATGGATCGTAATCGAACAAATCGACCGCACCCACGGGATCTCCGTCAACATCTAATATTAACCTCAGTTGTCCGTCAGTAACAAGATTTTCATGTCTGGTCAAATATTGTCGTATACTCAACATAGAATACGGCTCCTTAGTGGCACTCACGTACCAAACGGAGGAATCATTTTCAATGTGCATGAGCCATTTCAAATCTGACTCTTCCGGGGCGCGCAACACGCCTAAATCTTTGACAGGTATCATAACGGTTATAGTTCTATGGTTCCTTCAAACACCTTAATAGCGGGGCCTTTCAATACTACATCGGTAAAGGGTCCCGTGCCCTTGAAATCCACCTCAAGTACTCCGCCCTGGGCATAGAGTTTCACGGGTGCGGCGGATACCCATTGCTTCGCCACGGCGACCATCGCCGCACCGGTCGCCCCAGTGCCGCATGCGAGGGTTTCCCCTTCTACGCCACGCTCGTAGGTCCTGATGGATAATTCATCATTGCAGGCTTGGATGAAGTTGATATTACATCCTTCGGCGCCATAACGGTTTCGAAGTTCGCGGGCCACCGACACAAAATCGGGCCCAGCCATACGGTTTTCAACATGATGTGGAGAACCTGTATTTATGAACAACCCTCCATGGCGCTCTTCAACGGCAGGTGCATCGACCATTCCAAGGGCAACCTGATCTCCATCAAAGGCGGCCCAGTGAGGACCATCGATGGCTGTGAAGGTGGCTTTATGCTGAATGATGCCAAGGTCTTGGGCGAACTTGGCAATACAACGACCGCCATTACCGCACATGGTGCTTTCGTTGCCGTCGGCGTTGTAATAGACCATGTAAAAATCATCCCCTTCGTTGCGCGGCTTTTCTAGCAACATCAGGCCGTCCGCGCCTATGCCATAGTGGCGGTGGCAGAGTTCGGCGATACGCTCAGAAGATAATTGGACCCTGCTCAACCTGTTGTCGAAGAGGATAAAATCATTACCGGCGCCGTGGTATTTGTAAAAGGTATGAGCCATTACTCCTTGGGATGTTAAAAGGCGTTAAAGTTATGCACTTCAGCGGGTAAGCTACGTTGATTTGGTGTACAATTTGAAGATACGATAAGGAACCTTCATCAAAAAATTGCAGACTATGAAAGTCACAACGAAAACGCTAGGTCTTTTATTTTTTACTGCCCTTGGGGGTGCAGCCATCGCCTTGGGCGGTGCACACCTGATGGGCTACTCCGGTAAAACGGTCATCATCCAAGAACGCGAAGCTCCTGTGGCCCAGCGCACCAACCTCAGTGCGGGGGCGGCAGCCATGCCCTCGGATTTTGTGGGCGCGGCAGAGCGAACGGTGGAAGCTGTGGTGCATGTCAAAACCACGGCAGAGCGCGTGCAGAATTACTACAATCCCTTCAACGACCTGTTTTTCGGGCGCCCCTCTACCCCTCAGCGCTTTGAAGTGCAGGGCAGCGGATCGGGCGTGATTCTATCGGAAGACGGATATATTGTCACCAACAACCACGTGATCGACGGGGCAAAGGACATCACCATTACCTTGGCCAATAATGATGAATACAAGGCGACGTTGGTGGGCACGGATCCTACGACGGATATTGCGCTATTGAAGATTGAGGCAAGGGAATTGGACTATGTACAAGTGGCCAATTCCGATAATGTCCGTCTCGGCCAATGGGTCTTGGCGGTGGGCAATCCGTTCAACCTTACCAGCACCGTAACGGCAGGCATCATCAGTGCCAAAGGGCGCGACATCAACATCATTGACGAGCAGAGCGCCATTGAGAGCTTCTTGCAAACGGATGCCGCGGTGAATCCTGGCAACTCAGGCGGGGCCTTGGTGAATACAGCCGGGGAATTGGTCGGGATCAATACTGCCATCTCATCCCGCAGCGGCTCATTCGAGGGCTACAGCTTCGCCGTGCCTTCTAACCTCATGCTCAAGGTGGTCAAGGATCTAAAGGATTTTGGCCGAGTACAGCGTGCCTTCATGGGCATCAACTACAATGAAGTTACCCCTGCCCTCGCCGCGGAACTCGACCTCAACGTAAATTCCGGAGTCTATGTTGCGAATGTCATTGCGGGCGGTGCTGCGGACGATGCGGGCCTCAAGCTGGGCGATGTGATCATCAATGTTGCAGGCAAAGAAGTGCGCAGCGGGGCCGATTTAACCGAAGCCCTCGGCCAACACCGTCCTGGCGAACGCCTCGACATTGTGGTAAACCGCAACGGCCAGAATAAGAAGTTTGAGTTGTTGCTCAAGAATAAATTGGGCACCACAGAAATGCTGACTAAGGAAGAAGAGCTCCTCAGAAGCTTTGGAGCGGAACTCGAGAACCTCAGCGCCAACGACAAGCGCAGGTTAGGCATACGCAATGGCATCCGGGTTGCTGAAATCTTGGGCGGTCGCTTTGAGAAGGCAGGCATCCCGGAGGGTTTTATCATTATCAAGCTCAACAACATCTACATCGACGAGGTCGAGAAATTTGAAAACCTCGCACGCCAATTCAATCCTGGGGACGGGGTCCTCATCCAAGGATTTGAGCCGAATGGCAATGCGAATTACTATGCCTTTGAGTGGTAATCTTTAGAGCGAGATGTAATTTTGATACGAGCGGGCCTGCGGCCCGCTCGTGTTTTTTTCGCCGTCCGGCGGCCGATAAGTGTAAAAATTACACACCCGAAAAATAACATAAAACACTGTTTTACAGGTGTTTAAAAGTTTGTTTTTGGGTAGGCGTTGGTGGAATTGGTCCCTAACTTTGCAGGAAAGAACCACCAACATTTCACCTACTATGATTGCTCAAAATGAGTACTCTCAAAAAGTCGGGCTTCGCATCGAAAACGAGCGACTCGCCGTGGACATCAGTGCATGTGTACACGAATTATTTTACAACCGCGGTGTGGAGATTGTCCTGTTTCGCAACCAGTTGCGCGACAAAAGCTCCAGCCAAATCCTAGAACTTCACCAATACGCCAATGATTTTGTGGGCAAGGCCATTCCCGTGGACCGCACCCTCGAAATGCTCAAGGCGTTGAAGCGCACGGGGATTGAGCATGCCAAAATAGATATCGGCAAACTCACCCACCAGTGGACGCAGACGGACGATACCGCAGAAGCCTTTATCATCAACACCCTCGGGCACCTGTTCCGCACCCCTACCCTTGAACCGCGCGATGTGGTGTTGTTTGGCTTTGGCCGTATTGGCCGACTCTTGGCCCGTGAACTCATCGTGCAGGAAGGCAGCGGAAACCAGCTGCGCCTACGTGCTGTCGCTGTTCGCAGTATAGATGCTGCCAGCCTACACAAACGTGCCTCGCTATGGAAAATTGATTCCGTACACGGAGACTTCCCAGGAACAGTGATTGTAGATGAAGAGCGTATGGCCCTTGTGGTAAACGGGCGTCCCATCTACTTCATCCCCACCCCGAACCCTGCCGAGGCAGATTACGAAGCCTATGGCATTAAGAATGCCTTGCTGATCGACAACTCTGGGGCCTTTAGAGATGATGTTGCCCTAAGTAAGCATTTGGCCGCAAAAGGAGTGGACAAGGTCTTGTTGACCGCTCCCGGAAAAGGCATCCCAAATGTGGTACACGGCGTTAATCAAATGGATATTGGTAAAAAAGACCGTATTATTTCTGCGGCCAGTTGTACTACAAATGCCATCTCTCCTGTGCTCAAGGTGATGAACGACCACTTTGGCATTACTAAGGGGCATTTGGAAACCATCCATGCCTACACCAACGATCAAAACTTGGTCGATAATATGCACAACAAATACCGCCGCGGTCGTGCAGCAGCCATGAACATGGTCATCACCGAAACGGGGGCCGGACAGGCCGTAGATAAGTGTATCCCAGGCTTGGGCGCTAAGTTGACCTCATCTGCCATTCGCGTCCCTGTGCCGAACGGCTCCTTGGCCATTTTGAATTTGCAATTAGAAAAGCAAACAAACCTCGAGGAACTCTTGAGCACCTTCAAGCAGGCAGCCTTGGAGGGACCACTGGTAGAACAGATCCACTACAACACCTCCAATGAACTCGTATCGAGCGATATCGTTGGAAATGCCGCACCGAGCATTTTCGATGTGCACGCTACCCAGGTTACACCGGATGGCATGACCGCCATCTTGTATATTTGGTACGACAATGAATATGGATACAGTCGCCAAGTCCTGCGACTGGCCAAACACTTCACGGGCGTGCGGCGCCCAGCGTACTATTAAAGAAAAAAACCGGGGCTCGCGCCCCGGTTTTTTTTTATTCGTTGATGATGAGTTGCAGCAAACCCGCGTTGGAGTTGATGCTTTCTTCCAAGCTGATCATACTCTCGGTGTTCTCCACCCCTTCTATGTCGTTGATGCGGAAGATGACGTCCTTCGCGTGAGAGGCGTCGCGGCAACGAATCTTACAGAAGATCCCGTATTTACCCGTGGCCAAATGTGCTACCGTCACCTCAGGTACTTCGCGCAAGAGTTCGATGATATCAGGCGAAGACAAGGAACGCTTGGTATATAAACCTACATAGGCGATGAATCCAAAGCCAAGTTTTTCGTAATCCACACTGATGGAGGTACTCTTGATGATCCCTAAAGATTCCATCTTCTTTACACGAACGTGAATAGTTCCTGGGCTAACCAATAAGTCCTTGGCAATTTCGGTGAATGGCTTTCTAGCGTCCTTTACCAAGTACTCTAGAATTTGCTTGTCGAGTTTATCGATTTTCATAAGTGTGAGTTAACGTTCGCAAAAGTAAGGAATAAGCATTTTGCAGTATTCACAATTTATAACGCTAATTATTACACAAATTTAGGTAGAATTTTATTTCTCATTCAAAAAAAACATCGTATTTTTGTACCGAACACAATTATTAAGGACAATCCTTATTTAAAAATCAAAAAAGCACATTTATGACTGACGCACACAACGTATCAACCGCCAATGCACCTTTGTACACGATCAACAATCCTGAGAGCGTTATCGAGGTATACTTGGATTTAGATAACGATGTAGTTCGTGAGTTGAAGTGTTTGAATTACAATAGATGTAAGGAATATACTTACCCTATTAATGAGTATTTAGAACGATACAGCCACCACCCTGCAGGCGAAGCCATCAAAGCAGAGCTGGACGCTGTTCACGCATAAACAATCTTTCCGTTCACTCTGTTTGTATTTGGGTTAAGGTAGCGCTGGGGAAAGCAGCGCTACTTTTTTTTGCACCAAAAAAACGCCCCGAAGGGCGTTTGTTATTTCTTCACAAACGGCAGTTTCACTACCTGTGCTTTAATGAGCTTCTCTCGAATCACTACCGCGAACTCACTGCCTTCCTCGGCCAATGCCACCGGAACATAACCCATCCCGATGTTTTTACCGGTAGTAGGGCTGTTGGTTCCTGAGGTTACACGCCCAATGACATTGCCTGCTAGATCAGCAATTTCGTAGCCGTGTCTTGGAATGCCTCGGTCGATCATTTCAAATCCTACGAGCTTCTGGCTGACGCCCGCTTCTTTCTGTGCCGCGAACTTCGCAGAGGAAACAAAGTCCTTGGTGAACTTCGTGATCCAGCCTAAACCGGCTTCTAGTGGGCTGGTGGTATCGTCAATATCATTGCCGTACAAACACATCCCCATCTCTAGGCGCAACGTATCACGGGCGCCCAAACCTGCTGGCAACAAACCGTGAGGTTCGCCGGCCGCCATTACGGCATCCCAGAGTTTCTTCGCATCCTGGTTGAATACATACAATTCAAAACCACCCGCACCTGTATACCCAGTCGCTGAGATGATTACATCTGCAATACCGGCCATCTCACCGATGACAAAGTGGTAGTACTTGATCTCTGCCAAATCCACACCGGTCAAAGTCTGCAGGATTTCCGTCGCCTTAGGACCTTGAACCGCCAAGAGCGAATACGCATCGCTATCGTTGCGCATATTTACATCGAAGCCTGCTGTGTATTGCATCAAATGGTTCCAGTCTTTCTCCATGTTTGATGCGTTCACCACGAGCAAGAAGTGCTCATTGCTGAAGCAGTACACCAACAAATCATCTACAATACCGCCTTCTTCGTTTGGCATGCAGCTGTATTGAATCTTACCAGGCAAGAGTTTGCTAACGTCGTTAGAGGTCACCTTCTGTAAGAACGGCAAGGCATCAGGGCCTTCGACGAAAAACTCGCCCATGTGGCTCACGTCAAACATCCCGGCCGCTTCACGAACCGCGTGATGTTCATTTTTTAGTCCGCTGTACTGCACGGGCATATTGTAGCCTGCGAATGGGACCATTTTTGCGCCCATTTCAATGTGGGTGGCTTCTAGTGCTGTTGATTTTAAATCTGACATGTTCTGTGTATAAGTGGTTCTTTTATCCGTGTATGCGCTCTGTGTTGCCCAATTTTGACATCACCTCCGCTTCAAATGCTAATAATCCCTCCCACATCTCATCGACCTTCTCACGATCAAAGTACTTGCGTGCGAGGGTAATAAACATGGTGTAATGATTGGCCTCAGAAATCATAAGGGTACGGTAGAAGGAGGCCAATTCTTCGTCTTCGATGTTCTCGCTCAAGACCTTAAAACGCTCACAACTGCGCGCTTCAATCAACGCACAGAGCAACAGCTTTTGCGCCAAGCGCTCCTCGCGGTTGACGCCCTTGTGAAAATAGGTCTGTAGTTCGTTGACATATTCATCGCGGCGTTCACGTCCCAAAACCATACCGCGCTGCATCATCCTATTGTGCACCATCTGGAAATGGCCCATTTCTTCACGGGCGAGTGCGGTCATTTTATCGACGAGTTCGGATTTCTCAGGATATCCTATGATCAGGCTGATCGCCTGCGATGCAGCCTTTTGCTCACAATATGCGTGATCCGTTAAGATCTCCTCAATGTTCTTTTCTGCAATGTTTGCCCATCTTGGGTCGGTGGGCAGTTTCAAACCTAACATACTCATGAGAAACTGATTTTATCGCGCTGCTGGGCCGCAAAATTAACCATCAATTCCCACTTCGCCATCTCCTTTAAGGTCTTTATGCTGAGGCCGCTACCACCGGCGTGATTACGCATGGAGTAAATTGGCCAATTCCTCCCCGTAGTCAATGAATTCTAGCGTCTCATCCGTGCGGGCAAGCTTCAGCTTATTGAAGATGAGCAGGGCCTCGCCGTTGCTCTCAACATGGGAGATTTGGTGGTCTTCAAAGAATTGGACCACTTCCTTAGTAAAGAAAGATTGCAACTCATCCTCATCCTGTCCCATGACCATAAATTTCTTGGAGAACTTCGAGAACATCTTGAATTCAATGTCTTTGTATCCCGTGAAGGCGATGACGCGGTCGAACAACTTCTCGTACGCCTTCTCGCGCTCCATGGTAAAAATGGGCAGCGCACGGTTGAGCTTGAGAACCATCAAGGTGGTATTAAAGGTTTCTGCCGTGAAGGCCTTCCCCTCATTGAAAATCACATCGGCAATCTCCCAACTCGCATCCCTGTCCTTGTAGGAGCCGTTCAAACAATTGTTCTTGCGCTCAATAGGTCGGATTTCGAAAAAGTGGAATTGCTTGAGGTAGCTCGTATTCCAGTTGACCTCGCGTGAATAGCTGTAACCCTTTTCGGTGGCCAAATTGCGCAAGCGTTTTTCGCGATGCGTCAGCTTCACACTCTCACTCGTTACCATAAACTTCAAGGCCTTATTGTAGGTAGATGAGGAAATATGGGCGTCTAGTCCTGAAATGAAGACCTTCCCTCCCGAGGCCCTTTGCTTATTCAAAAACTCGACGAGGTAATCCATGTACGACATGTCCACCAGTCTCGTTTCAGAGAGGTCGATGTTCACATCGGCGTCCGCAGGAATTTGTGCGACCAATTTATCCAACTTGATAATGCCCAAGAAATTGGCAATACCGCGCACCTTAAGGATATAACTACTGTCGGGCAACGGGATCAACCTGGTTCGGGACGAATAGACCAGTTTGAAGAATTGTGGCACCGGAATGCGCGCCAATAGTATGTGTGTGACCAACACTAAAATGGAACCGCCCAACAAACCGACTAGCAGGTTGGTATACAAGGTGATTACCATGGTAATCATGAAGAACACCAGTTGCTCAATCCCTTGATTATACACCTGTTTAAATACCGCAGGTGAAGCCAATTTAAAGCCCGTATGCACCAATAGAATGGCGAAGGCACAGAGCGGCACTTGGCGCATGATAGGACTAAGCACTACAATGAACAGCAGCAAAAGCAATCCCTGGTACATATTGGACCATTTGGTTTTTGCCCCGTTCTGTATGTTTACTGTACTTCTGATGATCACCGAAATAATAGGTAAACCACCGATCAACCCACTGATCATGGTACTGATCCCAATTCCCGTCAGGTCCTTGTTCAAATCCGTTTTGCGTCTGTACGGGTCGATTTTATCGACTGCCTTGGCAATGGCCAAGTGTTCAATGCTCGTGATGATCAACATCGAGAATACGATTCCCCAGAATTCCAGCGTATGGATCTTCCCAAAGTTGGGGTGCATGATAGAATCTGTGATGGTATCCGGAATATCCAACAAGAGCTCGGGTCCTACTGCATAAGCGTTGCCTAAGAAGGAAATCTGGTGGGGCTCAAAAAAGTTGAAGGCATATACAAAGGGTAAGGAGAGCACGATGACCCACATTGGCACCGGCAAGAAGTGGAAGAAGCGGTTTGTAATCTTGCTGTTGAATAAAATCATCAGCAGTCCCGCCAGTGATATCAATACCACAAAAGGATTGGCGTGCGGGAGCATCACCACGGCATCCACAAGATTATCGACGATGTTTGCACCATCGGAATGGGTACCGAGGGCTACGTGAATTTGTTTGGCGAAAATAATGATCCCAATGGCCGCCAAAAGTCCTTGAATGACCGAACCGTGGAAAATATCTGCAATGCGTCCCAGCTTAAAGATTCCCAACAATGTCTGTAACGCCCCAGAAACCACTGCAGCAGCTAGTACATAGTTGAAGGCTTGACCGGTGCCGTCGTCCATCAGGACAATCCCCAACAGAATGACCCCGATGACCCCTTTGGCCGGTCCATTGACGGAAATATGACCTCCGCGGTAGAATGTGGTCACCACACCCCCTACGACAGCGGAGAATATCCCTGCCATGGCTGGGGCACCTGCGGCCAAGGCAATACCCAAGGAAAGTGGCAAAGCGATGAGTGCCACGCTAACCGCCGCTATCAAATCACTCTTCCAGTGCTGTACTAGCCCTTTTAATCCTCCGTTTGGTGTGCCTTCCATCTAT
>JAURAE010000149.1 GCA_030829675.1 Schleiferiaceae bacterium | reverse complement strand
TTCCCCAACATTTCAAACAAGGTATGGTGGTACGTGTCGTGACCTACCTCATCCAAATCATTGTGTTTCCCACTGACGCGCAGACATTTCTGCGTATCGGAAATACGTGCATTTTTAGGGACCGCATTGCCCAGGAAGAAGTCCTTGAACGGGTTCATACCCGCGTTGATAAACATGAGTGTAGGGTCCGATTTATTCACCACCGGCGCCGATGGAACGATCTCGTGGCCCTTGCTCTCAAAGAACTCTAAAAATTTGCGACGTATCTCTTTAGAAGTCAGCATACTGTGTATAATTCCCAATGCGGGATAATTAAGGTTTTAACTGAAAATTGTTTCTTTGTGGCACAATATTCGCGTAGGAATTGCGTCTTAGCAAAAATAACGCACAAAGTATGGCTAAAGTAAAATACACATACGATTCTAAAACACTGTCTTACAAGAAGATAGATCGCGGTTGGAAAGTACGCCTCAAAGAGTTTGCCCTCTTCGCGTTCGTTTCAATGGCATTTGGATTCGTGTTTTACATGGCCGCGGACCTCTGGTTTGAGAGTCCAAAGGAGCGCAGAATGAAGCGAGAATTGGACAATATGGTCATCCAATATGACCTGATGAATGGAAAATTGGACCAATTAGCCGACGTACTCGGAGACATCGAAAAACGCGACGACGAGATCTACCGTACCATCTTTGAAGCAGGTCCTATTCCAAATGAAGTGCGTACTGCCGGATTTGGGGGTGCCAATCGATACAAAAACTTGGAGGGCTTCAATAATTCGGAGCTGCTGATCGACACAAGAAAAAAATTAGACAAGATTGCTGGGCGTGCTTATGTGCAAACCAAGAGCTTCGATGACGTTGTGGAAATGGCGCGCGACAAAGAGCAAATGCTCGCATCGATCCCGGCCATTCAACCGGTGGCGAACAAGAATTTGAAACGGATGGCTTCCGGATATGGATACCGCATCCACCCTATCTATAAAGTACGCAAAATGCACTGGGGGATGGATTTTACCGCGCCAACAGGTACGCCTATTTATGCCACAGGCGATGGAAAGGTCAGTACCTATAAAAAATCTCGTTCGGGCTATGGGAATCACATCATCATCGATCATGGGTATGGTTACCAAACCTTGTATGCCCACATGAGCAAGGTGGATGTTCGACGCGGCCAAAAGGTGAAACGCGGTGATATCATTGGTTACGTTGGTTCCTCAGGTCGCTCTACCGCTCCGCACTTGCATTACGAGGTGATCAAAGATGGTCGTAAAATCAATCCCGTCAATTATTACTTCAATGACTTGAGTCCGGAGGAATATGAGATGATGCTAGAATTTAGCAGCCACTCGAACCAGAGCTTCGATTAATGTTTTGGCACACCAAGGGAGTGTGTTATCTTTAGGTGTACTTAAACAGGATTTATGGTCCCGCAATTGGACAAACTCTATTATGATATTGGTGAGGTCGCAGCCATGTTTGACCTCAACACGTCCAACCTGCGTTATTGGGAGAAGGAATTCAAGCAATTGGCCCCAAAGAAGACCGGAAAGGGCAAGCGGAAGTTCAGCCAGGACGATGTGCGGCTCATTGCTACCATTAATCACCTGGTCAACGAACGCGGATTTACGCTCGACGGGGCGCGAAAGCACCTGAGCAGCAACAAAAAGGAATCCGTGGACAAAGTCGAAGTCTTGGAAAAACTCGCCTATGTGAAAGGCGAGCTGCAGAAGATCCTTCGCACGATGAAAGCAGAATAACAATCAACAAAAACCCCCGCGGGCTGCGCCCGCGGGGGTTTTTTAATGCCTAAAATTTTTCGGCCTAAAACTCGAAGGTCAAACCGGTCATGATATTGAAGGTCGCTTGTGCGTAGTAGTACGGGACATCGCCCCACATGTATCCATTGGCTGCATAAGAAGTGTTGCCCAAGTTTCTGAACTCCACAAATCCGATCAAGCGCTGCATATCGCTGCAATTCCAAGTGTACGAGGTACGTGCATTGATAATGTGATAAGCCGGCAGACTATGTGCCTCAAGCCCTTCGTTCGACATGTATTGCTTTCCCACGTATTGGTTCCAAAGCGTTGCCTCAAAACCTTTCTTAACATACGTTAATCGAGCACTAGCTACTGCGCCAGGTGAAAAAGCAATGGGCGTATTATTCACAACTGAAGAGGTAGGATCACTCACCCAGTTCACATTCTCGTTCTGACTTAAAGCCACATTGGCTGTTGCTGAAAGCGCCGAAGTCAGCTCATACGCACCAGTAAACTCAACTCCTTGACGAAAGCTCTGACCGACATTTTCACGGATTGGATACCCCTGAGCATCGATCGCACCTGTCAAGACCAATTGGTTTTGGTACTGTTGGCGGTAGGCGTTCACATCAAAAGCCCACTTCTCACCCGAGTTGCGGAAATTCAATTCCATATCCAACATACGTTCTGCCTGCAACGCATTGGCATCAGCAGCATACTGTAAATCTGTACGGTTCGGCTCGCGGTGACCTACACCTGCATACGCACCGAATACTTGATTTCCACCAAGGTTGTAGGTCATACCTACTTTAGGGTTAA
>JAURAE010000148.1 GCA_030829675.1 Schleiferiaceae bacterium | reverse complement strand
CTTTGTTGGCAGAGTCGAAGCAGTTCGAGGCCTTGGCGGAATTTGTGGATTGGATCCAGGAGGATGCTTTGGCGGGGGTAAAGGAATATTATTTGAGGTTGGTGAAGGTGTCCCGAGGTGGGGACTTGGAGCTGCCAGAAGGGTTGTTGGAGCCGATGGACGGTGGGGTGTTGCCGAAGGAGAAGGTAGTGCTCTGGGGCCGATTGTTGGTGAAGGCAGGACGCTGGGAGGAATTGGACCTGTTGCTTCAAAAAACCGATTCCAATGCAGTGGATGTTTTGAATCTGCGTTTGATGCTTGCCCTGGAGCGAGAGGATTGGCAAGGCGCAATGGAAGCGGCTTTAGCCAGTACGGAGCAGGTCTTTCATCAGCCCAAAGTGCACGGGGCTTTGGCTTTTGTGTTTGGGAAGTTGGGGATGTCTCGCGAGGCCAATTTTGCTCGCGGGGTCTACCAAAATATGATGGGTGAGGCCGTGGCGCCGCATATTATCGTAACTGGGCCGCCAAGGAGTGGCACATCGCTAGCTATGCAATTGTTGCAGGCGGGTGGAATAGAATTGGTCACAGATGAAAAACGGACGGCCGATGAGCACAATGCCGCTGGATATTTTGAGCACGAATCAATCAAGGAATGGCAGTGGGATGCGAGCTGGATCGAAGAGCAGCGTGGAAAGGCCATGAAGGTGGTGTTCCCATTGTTGCGCCAGGCACCGTTGCCGGCCGGTCCAAAGCTCATCGTGGTGATGCGCCGTGGAGTGCAATCCGTTTTGCAGAGTCAGCGCCGCATGGCCAGTGCGGAAGGAGCACCTTTGCAATGGGAGGAGCACGATCGCTGGGAACAAGAGTATGTGAAACATGAGCGCTGGTGGGGCATGGAACCTCAAGCGGAAGTGGTGGAGCTGGTCTATGAGGAGCTCTTGGATGCAGTAGCACGTGGCGAGGTCTTGGGGGAATTGGCCACAGCATTAAAAACCCTCTCCAAATATTGTGTTAAATCCGTGGATATTTCCCTGCTTAAAGCCGTCGTGAATAAGGACTTGCGAAGGTTTTAAACCTATATTTGCCCCCATGGAAAAAAACAACTCGACCCCATTGGCGAAATACATGGCTTCCGCAGCAGCCCTTCTAGGGACTACCGCAGCGCAGGCGCAGTATATGTACACCGACATTGATGATACGACCATCGTCGATGGAATCTACGAGTTGGACCTAGACGGCGATACCATTGTTGACTTTACCATTGAGCACATCTTAGGCGGTGGACAGTTGGGCAATGTGAACGCCATTCTATTGCACCCTGGGGATAGCATCGAAGGGAATTTGGCCATGGGAAGTGTGAGCAACGGTTTTGCTTATGTGGAGCGTGTAGTGCCAGGTACTACTATTGATGTGAATTCTCAGTTTCAGGGCATCAATGCCTCAACAGGCATAGGATATATGGCGTTCCGCGTGGACGGCCAAGCCTACCCAAACTCAAACTGGGCAGGGCCATTGACAGACGGATATTTAGGCCTTCGTATCATGAAGGACGATACCGCTTGTTACGGTTGGGCGCGCATTGATGTAGAGGATAGTGCGAAGAGTTTTACCATCAAGGATTGGAGCTTTAACCCTGCGAAGGATTCGTCACACACAGCGGCTTTTGAGTTGTTGGACATCATGCAAACGGTGCTTGAGAATTTGCACGTGCGTCAGAGCAATGGATGGCTAGAAATTTCAATGGGCGGAGCTTACGGGACTACTATCTACAACGCGGCAGGGCAGCAGATGTCGGCTATGGATCCTAGAATACTACACCGTTACGATACCGGCCTTTGGAGTACAGGTATGTATGTAGTGCGTGTAGAAGGTGAAAATTGGTTCCACAATTTGAAGGTCTGGATTCAATAATCCTCAAAATCTCCCCCTCTTTTTTACGAATTTTTAGATTTCCATTCCTTGAAAAAGTGAATGTAGGAATCATTGGTTCAATCTATTGATTCTTAACGAAATCCTGTTGGGCGAGTGGTGAATTATGTGGTATTTTCGTGCTCGTTAAACAAGTTAACTCTGTTTCTATGACGTTCGATATCGACATGATTCGCAAAGTGTATGAGCGCTACCCAGAGCGTATTGCTGCTGCTCGTAAGGCAGTGGGTAAGCCATTGACACTTTCTGAGAAAATTTTATACGCCCACTTGTGGGACGGAGCAGCTGACCAGGCCTTTGACCGTGGTGCCAGCTATGTAGACTTCGCACCCGACCGTGTGGCTATGCAAGATGCAACTGCCCAAATGGCTTTGTTGCAGTTCATGCAAGCTGGTAAAAGTAAAGTAGCGGTTCCTTCTACGGCTCACGCGGATCACTTGATCCAAGCGAGAATTGGCGCAGATAAAGATTTGCAAGACGGAATCAACAAGAATAACGAGGTATTCAACTTCCTTTCTTCAGTATGTAACAAATACGGCATCGGTTTCTGGAAGCCAGGTGCAGGTATCATTCACCAGGTAGTTCTTGAAAACTATGCCTTCCCAGGCGGTATGATGATCGGTACAGATTCTCATACAGTAAACGCTGGGGGACTAGGTATGGTCGCTATCGGCGTAGGT
>JAURAE010000147.1 GCA_030829675.1 Schleiferiaceae bacterium | reverse complement strand
GGGAGCGGCGTTGGCAATTCAAGACCGCTTCTTCCAGCAGTCGTATACGTCACGACAAAGTTACCACCACCTTCAACGAAGGTCTTGATTCTATCCCCACTATTCATGAGCCATTTCTCGGTATTGAAGGCACGAATTCCCACAAGTACAGCATCTACTTCGTTCCATAAATCCGGGGTGTCCTCGGTAATCCGAAGTACCTCGTACCCCAAATTCTCTAGGGTTTCATCCATAATATCGCCGGCACCTTCAATGTAGCCCACCTTAATGCGCTTTTTATTCAGATCAAGCACAGTCAAAGTCGCTTGTGCAGGCGTGTACACGTAGTGTGTGCCTATATGTGGGTAGCTGATGGTTTGCTTTTCCAAATAAATAGGATTGAAGCCCATTCCCATTTGTGTTGTAGGAACATCACCGATATTTAAGAGAAATATCCCGTTAGACATCTTCGATGGCAACTCAACCTCAAAGTGATTCCATCCTGCGTTTAAGAATGCGCTTTGTTCAATGGCATTGAATGTAATCTGATGATTCTCGTCTTCAACCAAATGATCGTAACCATTGATGTGTTTCAATCCCTTGAGAGCAAAATTTATTGACCAACTTAACTCACCTCCATCCTTGGAGTAAATACTATATCCAATAGATCCTTTCTTGCCAGTATTCCAATAGACGGTTTGATCGAACTTCGCATGAATGGCCGGCTCCACCGCGATGGCCTCGCGATATTCCCCAACGGCACGGTCGCTGAGCTTAGCGACAGGCTTGAGGTAGAGTAAAATGATGGCGGATTCATGTTCTAAGCGGACCCTGATGTACTTTGTGATTTTTCCCTCATCGTACAAATCTACTTCGAGCTCCTGCCCCTCACTAGTGAGTACCTGTGCGGGATTCAACCCCATATCCTTATTTGGTGCCTTAACCGAAGCCAGCTTCACTTCCACGTCAAAATTCAGGGCTTGAAGCACCAAGGTCGCTGGATACATGGGGCCTTCCGGCATAGGGTTACTAGACGTGAAGACCTCAGCATACACGCCCAAGAGATGCAGCATGACCTGTTGCCAGCGCTGGTATTTATCCGATGTAGGTGCTGTTTTCTCTAGTATTGATGAGCCCAATGCAGCCCACTTAGAAATGGCTTGCTTTTGGTCCCCTATTTCAAGAGCGAAGGCCGCATCCTGAGCCAATAAACTTTGTGCATCTGCGCCGCGGTCCGGTATAAGGTAAGAGGATAAATCGCCTCCACCCCAAAGCTTTTTGAAGTACTCTTCACGCGGGCCGCGATTAATAGGAACACCAAATCCTTGGCACTTGTGCTTGGAACGCGCCGCATCGCCTATGGCGCCATAGGTATCGCCCAGCAGTGGATCGAACCCGCTCATATCAAGGTATACAGCCTCAGGATCGTCCTTTAGTGTTTCATCCCACCAAATCGAGGTATTCCACCAAACGCCCTGCACCGACCAAGCCGCTGTGGCTGTATCGTAATTCTCGTCCGAGGCCAGCTCAGCACATTCAATAGCGAGCTCGGCTGAGGCCGTATGGTGGCCATGGCCTGCTCTCTCATCTGGAGGGAAACGTGTGATAATAAAGTCTGGCTTGAGTTCACGGATGGTTCGGATGGCTTGCAATTGAAGATCGTCATGGTCCCATTTCGTCCATACCTCGTCCACACTTTTTGAATATCCGAAGTCTAAGGCATCGGTGAATCGCTGGTTCCCGCCGTCGACACTACGTGCGGCACGAAGCTCGTGTTCGCGAATAATACCTAGCTCCGCCCCAAGCTCGTCGCCGATCAAATTCTGTCCGCCAGAACCTCGGGTAAGCGATAAATAAGTGGTTTCCGCATCAAGCGCATTCGACAACCACGCAATCAAACGGGTGTTTTCATCGTCCGGATGGGCTGCCATGTACAACACGCGTTTACCTGATCCGAAGCGCTCCATTTCAGCTAAAGCCTCACTTTGCGAAAGGGGAGAAAATTGCGCAAATAATTGATTTCCAAACGCTAATAAAATCAACACCAAAAAAGCCTGAACATTTGGAACGCTGGGTGTTATATTGGTATTCTTATTAATGAAATACATGGTTAGATTTTTACTTTTCCTATTAACGTTTACGTCGTTTGCGCTGCAAGCCCAGCTTAAAGTCCAATTAAAATCGGGCACCTACCACATCGAGGAAGGAACGTTTAAACAACTAAGCAATACGCAACCGACCTATGGGGTGGGTCTTTGGGACCGTGTTGTTCTCGCCGAAGATAAAAAAGCATTGACTGATTTAGGTGTAGAACTCGGGCATTATTTGCCTAAAAACGCGTTTGACGTAAAAATTCCGGCAGGAGTGACTATTGCCCAATTGCGTGATGCAGGGCTCAATGCGTTTGTAAAATGGACGCCGATGATGAAACTCGACGGTCCGCTCTCCATCGGTGACTGGCCTGAATGGGCAGTGCTCAACGACGGTCGTGTTGCTGTTCAATTCAGAACTTCTGAACACTGGAAAGCACCAGCATTTATCTCACAGGTCGTTGATCTTGATGCGGAATGGCATACTGCGATTATAAAGCCTGAATTATTGAATCAATTGGCTCAAGATGAT
>JAURAE010000146.1 GCA_030829675.1 Schleiferiaceae bacterium | reverse complement strand
TCCACACCTTTTCTCCAACACCGCCAATAGCATGTTCAACCTTCGCGTATCGAAGCCGGTGGTCGAGCGTTGAGGAGTTCCGTATACGGCTGTGGACACTAGGGCCTGCATCTCGATCAACATCGGGCGCACCCCTTCCACCATTACGGCCACAGCATTCCCGCTTAGTCCGTCGTGCTGCTTGGTGACCAGTAAATCGCTTGGGTTATCTACCCCGTACAATCCGCCTTGCTCCATCGTATATAGCCCGATCTCATGAGTGGATCCAAACCTGTTTTTATGTGCTCTGAGAATGCGGTACAATAAATTTGGGTCGCCCTCAAATTGCAAGACCACATCCACCATGTGTTCTAAAATCTTAGGACCGGCAATACTGCCTTCTTTATTGATATGGCCAATGAGCAATACAGGAGTACCCGTTTCTTTCGCGTAACGAATAAAGCTTGCGGCGCTTTCACGGATTTGGGCCACCGAACCTGGCGTGCTCTCCACGTGTGGAACATGCAAGGTTTGGATGGAATCCACGATGACCAAATGCGGCCTAACGTTCTTTAAATGATTGAAAATTGCTTCGGTTTTGGTTTCGCTGAGCAAATACAATTCGCTCACGGCCTTGCCGATGCGTTCCCCACGCAATTTGATTTGCGACGGGCTCTCTTCCCCAGAGATGTAAGCGACTGTTCCCGTAAAGCTCAAGGCGAGTTGTAGTAACAAGGTACTTTTCCCTATGCCTGGCTCACCGCCTAAAAGGGTCACGGAACCCGGCACTATTCCCCCGCCCAACACACGAGCAAACTCATAATCTGGTACTGGGAAACGCTGCACAGAAGTGTGCTCCACATCTTCAATTCGGATCGGTTTTGCCGCGGCACTATCGCCACTCCAAGCCCTAGGATCGGGCTTGCTCTTTACCGCAATCTCCTCGACGAGCGTATTCCATTCTTTACACCCCTGACATTGTCCCATCCACTTGCTGTGCTGGGTGCCACACTGAGTACAATTAAATACGCTTTTCTGTTTCGCCATGAGGAAGGATTATTTTCTTCCTGCAAAATAGAGAAAAACAAAACCCAAGGCGCCGGTAACGACAAACATTAAGCTTTGTGAACTGTGAATGAGGGTGGCGAAGGACGTGCCGACAAACGGCGTGAGTCCCAAAACAACTAGGGCCTTGGATACGAGGTAGTGATAGGCACCGATGCCGCCCGGAACGGGAATGACAAATCCCAAACCGGCTGCAACACTCACAAAGAACGCCTGCTCAGGACCTATACTTTCGAGGCCACTGACGATGGTGAATCCCACGGCGATGGTCGCCACATAGCAGGTCCAAATACCGATAGAATAAAACCAAAACAGCGGCTTGTTATTTACTGTGCGCAAGCTGCGCAGACCTTCCACCATCCCGGTGGCGAATCCGGCAATTTTTTGAGCAAAGCCCCACTGCATCCAGCTATTGCGGGTGAAATACACCAGCAATATCCCGCCTCCAAGGAGGATGCCTGCGAGGACCAGGGTGGTGGCCGAGAGCTCAGGTAATTGGGCCCCGCTTTGAATCATGAAATCTCTTAATTCGTCGCTTGATATGATCACAGTGCTCAGCACCACAACCAAGAATAACAGGGTATCTACGACGCGCTCAAGCACCACGGTTCCCACTAATTTATCGATGGGTACCTTATCCGTTCTGTTCAGCGCAGTACAACGGGCTACCTCACCCACACGCGGGGTAACTAAATTTACCAAGTAGCTTAAGGCAACGGCGGCAATGGCACGTGCACCGTGCACCTCATAACCCAAGCTCTGCAGCATTTGGACCCAACGAAGGCCTCGGAAAATGATGGCCAAAAATCCTATGGCGATGATGCCGATAAGCCCCTCCACCGAGACGGCTTTGAGGTTTTCCCACAGATCTACCGGATTAACATTTTTAAAGGTGAGGTACAGCAACGCCAGACCTATGCCCAAGAATAGGACATATTGTGCTGCTTTCTTCACCCACGCCGGCATCAGCTAAGGGAATTTGTCGATTCGTTCGGGAAGATAATGGTGGGCTTGAAGCTCTTGGCCTCTTCCACACCCATACTCGCATAAGCGATGATAATGATGATATCACCCTTTTGTACACGTCTCGCTGCAGGACCGTTCAAGGTCACTTCGCCGCTGCCGCGTGTTCCGGGGATGGTATAGGTATCAAAACGCTCGCCGTTGTTGACGTTCACGATGTACACGCGCTCGCCTTGTACTAATCCGGCGGCGTCCATCAAGTCCTCGTCCAAGGTGATGGATCCGATATAATCTAGTTCCGCGCCGGTCACGTGGACGCGGTGAATTTTACTTTTGACTACCTCAATTTGCATGCGGCAAAAGTAGGTTAAAAAAGAGGAAGGTTATCGATGAGTCGGACATTTCCGCACTGCACCGCAGCAAAGAGTCTTGTTGGGGTTTTTGGGTCCAATTCTCCCACGGGCTGCAACTCTTTTTCATCACAACATTCGATATACTCTACGGTCAATGAAGGCACCGCGTTCAGCGTCTCCACACAATGGCTTTTCAACTCCGCCACACTTTCAAAACGCTCGGCCTGCGCACAGGTATTAGATAACACGGCATAAATGGTCG
>JAURAE010000145.1 GCA_030829675.1 Schleiferiaceae bacterium | reverse complement strand
CTATGGTGAGCAGAGCATACGACGAAGTCCAGAGCTTCTTATTAATAGGGAAAGCCAAGTTCCAAACGAGCGCTACTAAGCAGAGGGAGGCTCCGAGAAGCATGAGGTCGATACGCGTGTTTTTTTCGTCGCGTTCGCGCTGCACGAACAACCCGGCAGCATAACCGGCGACCATGTTTGCAATACTTGGCAAGGTGGTCAGCAGCCCTTCTGGATCAAAGGCAATGCCCTCGCCCATATACATGTGGTTGGCGCCAATGAGTTTTAAGTCCAAGGCACGTACGGCATTACCTTCCAAGGACAAGGGGTCCAGCCCTTCGATGCCGTAGGTCGCTAGCAAGAACCAATATACCGGCAGGGAAAGCAGCACCAATGCGTAGGTCCACTTCTTGCCCGCAAAATGCAGGAGTGCGGCGGCCACACCGTAGGCCAAGGCGATGCGCTGCAACACCCCGAAAATCCTGGTTTCACCTATGGGGAAGGCACTGAAGTTCCAGGCCAAATCCAACCTGAAAAACGGATACCAATACATGAGGTACCCGAACAAAAAAAGAAGACCTGTGCGCTTTAAAATTTGCTTGGCCACCTCACTTCTCGGCTGCCCGGCCCATTTTCGCATGGAAAAGCTCATCGCCGTACCGATGGCGAAGAGGAAAGAGGGAAAAACTAAATCTGTTGGGGTAAAGCCGTGCCACTCCGCGTGGAGCAAGGGTCCATATACAAAGGACCAATTTCCTGGGGAGTTTACAATGATCATGAACACGATGGTCATGCCCCGAAAAACATCGAGCGCGCCAAAGCGAATAGGTTTTGTTTCCATTTCGAGTGTATTGAGTCCTAGAAAGTTAGTATTTTCATAGACAACTCAAACCTCCCAGAATGTCAAATTACTACTCGCGCAGAGAAGCCTTGAAAACATTAGGCCTCGCCCTTGGCTCGGCCCTCCCGCTATCGGTGTTGGCCAAAGACGAATACGGGCAACCCCTACACCTTCCCGCGGCCCAAGGCCCCAAAACAAGCAAAACGATCACGGCCATCACCCTCGGTGCAGGTAACCGTGGCAATGTCTACGGCAACTACTCGTTGGCCTATGCCGAGCAGCTCGACATCATTGGTGTGGCGGAGCCCATAGAGATCCGTAACGAACGCTATGCGGAGGCACACAACATCAAAAAGAAGAACAGATTCACGACTTGGGAACACGTTTTTGAGCGCCCAAAGTTTGCGGACGCCATCATCATCACTACCCCCGACGACCTGCACTACGGTCCGTGTATGAAGGCCCTAGAAATGGGATATGATGTCCTTCTTGAAAAACCCATTGCGCCGACCGAGCAAGAGTGTCGGGACATTCTACAACGCGCCCAAGAGACCGGGCGCATTGTGGCCGTTTGCCACGTGCTGAGGTACGCGCCGTATTTCGAAAAATTACGCGAGTTGATGCACGACGGCTCTATCGGCCAGCTCATCTCTTTGCAACATTTTGAGCCCATTCAGCACGTACACATGAGCCACAGTTTTGTGCGGGGAAATTGGCACAATAGCAAGGCCACAACCCCAATTATCTTAGCCAAAAGCTGCCACGATTTGGACATGATGCGCTGGCTCGTCGATAGCCCATGCGAAGAGGTTCATGCTTTCGGTGATTTGGCCTGGTTCAAAGCCGATAACGCCCCAGAAGGAAGCACTGAGCGATGCATTGACGGCTGTGCTGTGGAGCACGAATGTCCATATTCAGCCAAGCGTATCTACCACGAAAAGCGTACGTGGCTTCACCACTTCGACTTGCCCGAGGACCCCGCCCAACAGGGCGATGCGATCATGGAATATTTGCGTTCGTCAAATTACGGCCGTTGCGTCTACCGCATGGAAAACGACCAGCCGGATCACTACACGATGAACTTGAAATTTGAAAACGGCGTAACCGCGACCTTCAACATGGAGGCCTTCACTTCATACCACGGGCGCCGCACACGTGTGATGGGTTCGATGGGCGATATTGTCGGCGATATGGAATCCTTCACCTACACGGATTTCCGCACGGGCGAGCAACAACATTGGTCCCACAGTTCGGATTCTCACGGAGGAGGAGATTGGCGCTTAGTGTCCGATTTTCTCGCCGCGGTCGATGCCCGCGACCCAAACCTACTCACCAGCACCATTGATGCGTCGGTGGAGAGTCACTTGATGGGTTTTGATGCAGAGAAATCGCGACTACAATCCCTATAATTATTCTGTCCAGTCTCGGCTGAGAATATCGCGCTCTTGTTGTGTTAACTTTAAGAGGGTGGCGCTTTCGTAAAAGTTGAACCCTTGTTCGCGCAAATAAACCATCATCCGTTGTTTGATGAAGTAATCTGTGTTTGAAGAGAATGCTGTCATGGTATTTCCAATTGTTTCATCGAAGTAACAAAAGGCAGCATTGGATTTGTTAGGTTTTTGTAAGGGACAGATTAACTAATAGTTTGAAGCACAGAAACTTATAAACAAACTATTGATAACCTATTTTGACAGTAGTCCCGCCAATTCTTTTCCGACGCCCATACCGATAGCCACGCCCATACCCCCGAGCCGAATACCGGCCACGGTGCGGTCATCGATGCGTTGAACGATCGGGTTTTT
>JAURAE010000144.1 GCA_030829675.1 Schleiferiaceae bacterium | reverse complement strand
GGCCCCAGCAGGTGGTATTCATGGAGAAATCTAATCCACAGGAGGTTTGGCCTTCGTGCCATTCGATGGTGGAGCGCTGCCCAAAGGTCAGTACGTCTATATCCCCATCGTCGTCAATATCAACGATGGCGGGAATGTCGCTACTGAAATTATAGAGGTTGGTCGTGGTGCCGCCGGCGTCGGTGGTAAGGTAGTTGCCGCTCAGGGCCCAAGTAAAACTCAAGGAATCTGTCGTACTGGTGTTCTCCCAAACACCCATACCCCCTAAGACGAAGGCAAACAGGTCCTTTTTTCCGTCACAATTATAATCCCTGAACAAGCCCCAATATTCCACGGCAGGGAGTTCTTCTGCGTATCGTGGTGCAGGAATCCATTGGTTGTTTTCCGCCAAGAAGGTGATCCATCGATTGCCTTGGCGGTCGAAAATGGCCAAATCTTCGGTGCCGTCTAGGTTGAGGTCGATGCGCGACCACTGGGGCAAATCGGCTCCGCCCATAAAAGCATAATCCACCGTATCACTGCCGCTCATCACCGTGGGGCCCACGGTCCAATCAAAGCTCAAGCGATTGGTGTAGGACTGGGCAGAGGTGCCTGTTCCGGCGAGGAGTAGGGCGCCTACAAGGGCGATTTTGGTCATGAGGTTGTGCATATGGCTAAGATAGTGAGGTCTTCCGAGAAAAACTGTTAGGTTAGGCACGGTGACTTGCCTATATTTGCGCGTTATTGAAAAATAGAAATAATCCAACGAAGGATGCAGAACAAAGGATTAATTACCGCTTTCGCGATCGCTCTAGGGCTGGCTTCACTCTACCAGCTTTCTTTTTCATGGGTTGCGAACGGCGTGGAAAGTGATGCGGAGGTTTTTTCCGCTGGGGATGCTAAGGTTAAATCAGCCTATTTAGATAGCATGATGTCGCAAGAGGTATACCCTCTATTGGGATACACCTACGCTGAAGTCAAGAAGAACGAAATGAACCTAGGTCTCGACCTTAAAGGTGGTATGAACGTTATCTTGGAAGTAAGCGTAAAAGACGTGCTTAAAGGTCAAGTGGCAAATGCTCAAGACCCACTATTCCAACAAACACTTGCCAATACTGACGCCGCACAGAGTGCAGGACAGAACAACTATTTGAACACATTCTTTGCAGAATTTGATGCATTGGTGGCAGAAACAGGTGGCGGTCGCATGTTGAGCGACGCGAGCTTGTTCGGTACCCCAGAAATGACAGAGAAAGTTGGATTTAACGCTTCAAACGAAGCTATTCAAGCTGAGATTCGTCGTGATGTTGAAGCTGCCATTGCCAACGTATTTACGGTACTTCGTGCACGTATTGACCAGTTCGGAACGACTCAGCCAAACATTCAGCGTTTGGAAGGAACGGGCCGCATCTTGGTAGAATTGCCAGGGGTCAAGGATCCTGCTCGTGTGAAGAAACTATTGCAGAGCACTGCGGAGTTGCAGTTCTGGAACATGTATGAGGGTAGCGAGGTATTGCCATTCTTGGTGGCTGCAAAC
Source organism: Schleiferiaceae bacterium (assembly GCA_030829675.1). Lineage (GTDB taxonomy): Bacteria > Bacteroidota > Bacteroidia > Flavobacteriales > Schleiferiaceae > UBA10364. Next base: position 1,110 of record JAURAE010000144.1, on the reverse strand, counting down.
GAGAAGTTGCGCGACATCGTAGAGGCAGAAAAGCCAGCTACTGAAGAAGCACCGGCACTTGATCTAAGTGATTTGAACATCGAAGGCGATGCCGATAGCACAGTAGCCGAAGAAGAGGTTGCAGATTCAACAGATGTGATGAACACCAACAACCCACTGTTCGAAGTATTCCGTCCATGGGTTAGTGAGACAGGTATGGCGCTTGAAGGTCCACGTGTAGGTTATGCGTTGATCCGCGATACAGCCAAAGTGAACGCTTTGTTGGCTCGTCCAGAGATTGCTCAGTTGATGAACACAGAATTACGCGGTGCGAAATTCTTGTGGAACAACAAGCCAGAGCCAGAATCAGATATAATCATGTTATTGGCCATTAAAGGCAACCGAGATAATGCGCCAGAATTGGACGGTGGTGTCATTGTAGATGCTCGCCCAGATTTGGACGAATACAACCGCAACATCGTGACCATGGCCATGAACGGCTCTGGTGCTCAGAAGTGGCAACGTCTTACCGCCGAAGCAGCGTCTCAAACGCCAAAGCGTTCTGTAGCGGTAGTATTGGATAACTACGTATACTCTTACCCGCAGGTTCAAAATGAAATCGCGGGTGGTCGTACGCAGATCACTGGTAACTTCTCTCAAGAAGAAGCTTCGGATTTGGCAAACATTCTACGTGCAGGTAAGCTAGATGCTCCAGCACGTATTATTCAGGCTGATGTAGTAGGTCCTTCTTTGGGTAAGGAAGCTATTTCAGATTCGATCAACTCATTCGCCATCGCCCTATTGTTGGTGTTGGTCTACATGTACTTCTACTACAGCGGTGCAGGTTTGGTGGCTAACTTAGCCTTGTTCGTGAACATGTTCTTCATCTTCGGATTGTTGGCAAGCTTCCGTGCAGTATTGACCCTGCCTGGTATGGCCGGTATCGTATTGACCATCGGTATGGCGGTGGATGCGAATGTTCTGATCCTTGAACGTATCAAGGAGGAAACCCGCAACGGCCGAACGCCGATCTCCGCGATCGATGCCGGATACCGGCGTGCGCTCACCACCATAATCGACTCCAATTTGACGACGCTGATTGCTGCGATCCTGCTGTTTCAGTTCGGCTCG
>JAURAE010000143.1 GCA_030829675.1 Schleiferiaceae bacterium | reverse complement strand
CGTTCGATCTGGCTGCTGTGTCTTCTCTGCCTGTCTCTCTGCCTGACTCTTTGTCTGTATGTGCGTCGGTGACAGGTGTGTGGGGATGCGGGGATGTGTGGGGATGGTGGTGGCGGCGGTGGCGCGCAAATTGGTCCCAAAATTTTCGGCTCCAATAGTGACAAACACTGCCCAAAATCCGGTTCCAAAGCCCATAATGCCCGTGGAAATGTACAATTGAAGTGGGGTGGTGGCCGTGAAGAAAACGACCATGCCTATGATGGTAATGGCATAGAACACATGCATGGCTTGTTTGCGGGATTGCAGACGTTGTGAGAGTAGCCCGATCGCTACATCACCAACGGCGATGGCGGAGTATGAGATCATGATGCCGATTCCTGGATCGATTGTGCCCTCGATGCCTAATTGGCGTGCGAATTCTGGAGAGAAGCTGATCAAGATGCCGACGACGAACCAAGTAGGCAGACCTATCAAAATGCTGCGTAGGTAGCGCATAAATCGTTCACGTTTATTGAACAACATGAAGAAGTTACCGCGGACTACTGCCGTATTCCTTTCCATCTTTTCAAACAAGCCGCTTTCAAAGACACTTAGACGTAATAGGAGTAGGGCGAGGCCTAATCCACCCCCGATGAAGTAGCAGGTGCGCCAATCAAACCATTGGGCTATAAAGAACGCCAGTACGGCACCTGTCAGTCCAACTCCGGCGACTACAGAGGTGCCTATGCCACGCTTTTCCTTTGGAAGTAGTTCGGAGACTAGGGTAATGCCTGCGCCTAGTTCGCCGGCGAGTCCTATGCCCGCAAAGAATCGGATAATGGCGTATTGCGTGCCCGTTTGAACGAAGCCATTGAGGATGTTTCCAATAGAGTATAGAGCAATGGAAAGGAAAAGAACCTTGGTTCGACCTAATTTATCCCCCAAAACACCCCAAAGTATTCCACCGAGCAATAAACCGAACATCTGTGTATTCAGGATCAATAGCCCCACATCAGAGACGTTTTCTACACCTATGGATTGGAGGGAGGGGATTCTTATGATGCTGAATAGCAGCAAGTCGTAGATATCAACGAAATAACCAAGAGCGGCTACCCAGATAATGGCTTGGGTGAAGATGGAGGAGTTTTGTTTCATGCGAGTGTGTCAATAGTGGACTGAAATTAACAAAATCCCCTAAACTCTTGGAAATATGACGCGCCGTGTTATATTGCAAACACGATACTACTACCATGGAAAAAGAAAAATTTGAACTAGAATTCCCCTTACGCGCCTCCCCAAAAATGCTCTTTCCTTTCTTGAGCACTCCTTCGGGATTGAGCGAATGGTTTTGCGATGATGTAAATTCACGTACGGAAATGTTCACGTTCTTTTGGGACGGTTCTGAGGAGCAGGCGAAACTGTTGAAAAAGCAACAAGATAAAATGGTTCGCTTTAGATGGCTCAGCGATGATGAGGATGGTTTGGATTGCTATTTTGAGTTCCGCATTGAGGTAGATGCGATCACCCACGACACCTCCGTTATTGTGACAGATTTTGCTGAGCCGGAAGAAATGGAAGAGGCAAAACAATTGTGGGAAAGTCAGATTCACGAATTGCAGCACATTCTCGGCGCATAATGAAGCACATCCCGTATTTCAGTATACCCGCAGTCCTGTTTGTTATGGCCTGCGGGATTTTTTTATCCTTTTTTCCAGATAAGGTCGAGGCCCAATTAGCCTTGCACCACCATTGGTATTCCCCCCGAGGCTACACTTGGATGGGGTTCATTACAGGATGGGGCGAAGGTCCCATGTTTGTACTGGTGATCATAGCCTATGCCTTACAAAAGGCGTGGTGGCGCGCTGGAGAGTTTGTGGTCGCTGGAATCTTATCAAGTTTGTTGGTCCAATTATTAAAGAAGCTTGTCTTCGCGCCGTCACCGCGGCCTATGGGGATTATTGAGTGGAGCCAAACACAATTGGCCACAAATCTAGAACTCCCGCTACAATTCGCTTTTCCGAGCGGTCATACAACCACGGCCTTCGTGTTCTTCACCCTTATAGCCATTCATTGGCGCCGTCCTGCGATCCAAATATTTGCCGCGTTTTGCGCCATTGCCGTGGCCGTTTCCAGGGTGTACTTGATGGCGCATTGGATAACCGATGTGATGGCTGGAGCAGTGCTAGGGATGAGCATTGCCTTGGTGGTGAGTACTGTTTCTCAACGGATACAAAAAAAGCCGCTCACCCAAGGGTAAGCGGCTCAATACTAGAGTGGAACGGGTTTATAGTTCCAATTTCTTTTTCATTGACTTCGCAATAGAATCTTTGTGCATCATCACGCTGATGGTCTTCAAGCGCACGTAGCTTTCTGACGCATACAAATATCCTGGACGGTAATCATTAGGGATATCACCCCAAGAGTTCTTGATGATGTAGAAGAGGTTGCCCTCTTGATCTTTTACCATTCCTTGAATGACCATACCGTGGTCGTCTTGGGTGAGGTAGTTGTCGTATTGCTCCTGACGCATTTCTTGGTCTACCACTGCCTCCTCGTGTGGTGCACTGTACACCGCCTGCGCTTCTTCCGCAGACATGTCGCTCCAGCTCTGGTTAGGCATGACGGCGATACCGTTTTTAATAGAGAAGCCTTT
>JAURAE010000142.1 GCA_030829675.1 Schleiferiaceae bacterium | reverse complement strand
TTATTCCCAATATTGGTTGGCCTTGAACGCCGGGACTCACCCCTTCGAGGAAATGGCTAAGATTCGAGGTGCCAGAGTGCTTTGGAAAAAACTTCTCGAAGAGTACGACTTGCCACACGTGCCGCTGACCATTTACAGTGAAACGGCGACGACCCACCAAACGGCGTTCGACCTGCATTCGAACCTCTTGCGCGCCACCTCTGGTGGTTTTGGTGCCATCGTCGGGGGTGCGGATCAAGTACAATTGCGTCCTTACAACAGCGTCGTTGCCTGGGCAGATGCGGAGGGTGAACGCTTGGCGTTGAACCAGCATTTTATGCTTGCCTACGAAAGTCATTTGGACCAAGTCAGTGATCCTGCCGCCGGCTCCTACTTCATTGAGCAGAAAACGGCCGAATTAGTCGAGAGCGCTTGGCAGTACTTGCAGGACATCCGTCAACAGGGCGGCATCATTGAAGCGCTACAAAGCGGCACCATTCAAGATCGCATCGCCGATGAGGTCGATGCCGCACAGCCTAGTGAGGTCTTAGGCGTGAACTTATATGGGTTAGAAGAAGAAACACTCCCTGAGGGCTATGTTGCCCGTGCGCCCCAAACCAGAGCGGAACACCAAGCCAAATACCAAGAAGCGGAATTTGAGCCGTTGCAACCCGTTCGCTGGGCCGCCGCAGCAGAGTTCGAGCGTATTCAACATTCTTCAAAATCGTAAGTCATGACTGATCGCAAATCTTGGATGACCCCAGAACAAATTGCCGTGCAGCCGGAATATGGCCCGCAGGATTTGAAGGATGCAAAACATTTGGGAACCCTTCCGGGGACCCCGCCATATGTACGTGGACCCTACAGTACCATGTATGTGGGACGCCCTTGGACCATACGTCAATATGCGGGCTTCTCTACGGCGACCGAATCCAATGCGTTTTACCGCAGAAACTTGGCTGCCGGTCAAAAAGGATTGTCCGTAGCCTTCGATCTGGCCACCCACCGCGGTTACGACAGTGACCACGAGCGCGTACAAGGGGACGTCGGGAAAGCCGGCGTTGCCATCGATTCTGTAGAGGATATGAAGGTGCTGTTCAACGGCATCCCATTGGACCAAATGTCCGTGTCGATGACCATGAACGGTGCGGTTTTGCCCATTATGGCGTTTTACATTGTGGCGGCGATGGAGCAGGGGGTGGAATTGGCCCAATTAAGTGGGACCATTCAAAATGACATTCTCAAAGAATTCATGGTGCGCAATACTTATATTTACCCACCTGAGGCCTCCATGCGTATTGTGGCCGATATTATCGAATTTACCGCCCGTGATATGCCGAAGTTCAACTCCATTTCGATCAGCGGCTATCACATGCAGGAGGCCGGCGCACCCGCCGATATCGAGATGGCCTATACCCTTTGTGATGGGCTGGAATATGTAAAAACGGGCATGGCGGCGGGCCTGGATATCGATGCTTTTGCACCGCGCCTGAGCTTCTTCTGGGGCATTGGCATGAATCCTTTTATGGAGATTGCCAAGATGCGTGCTGCTCGTTACCTCTGGTCCAAGCACATGGAGGCCTTAGGAGCTAAAAACCCAAAATCATTGGCCCTGCGTACGCACAGCCAAACCTCTGGTTGGTCCCTAACCGAGCAAGATCCGTTCAACAATGTGACGCGCACGGCCATGGAAGCGATGGCGGCCACCATGGGTGGAACCCAAAGCCTACACACTAATTCTTTAGATGAGGCCATTGCTTTGCCTACGGATTTCTCCGCACGTATAGCCCGCAATACCCAGTTGCACTTGCAATTGGAAACCGATATTACCTACACTGCCGATCCATGGGGCGGCTCCTACTACGTGGAAAAGCTCACTGCGGACCTCATCGATCGCGCCGAAGCTCTTATGGCTGAGGTAGCAGAGCTTGGCGGAATGACCAAGGCCATAGAGGCGGGTATTCCCAAACTTCGCATCGAAGAAGCTGCCGCGAAAAAACAAGCACGCATAGATAGCGGGGCCGATATTATTGTTGGGGTAAATGCATTCAAAACCGAGCAATCCACGGAAATAGATATTCTCGAGGTACAAGGTGCAGAAGTGTTGAAGCAGCAGCTAGAGGGACTTCAAGCCCTCAAGAAAAATCGCGACGACCAAGCCGTAGCAGCGGCCCTCGACGCTCTGAGCCAATGTGCGAAAAGCGGCCAAGGAAACTTGCTGGCCATGGCGGTGGAAGCTGCCAAAGTTCGTGCAACACTTGGTGAAATTTCCCTAGCTTTAGAGCAGCACTGGGGTCGTTATGTGGCGAAAACACAGACCATCAGCGGTGTATACTCGAACGAAATGAAGAAAAACGAAGATTTTGAAGCGGCTCGTGCTGCGTCCGATGCGTTTGCAAAGAAATTCGGTCGTCGACCACGTATCATGGTGGCTAAAATGGGGCAAGACGGACACGACCGCGGCGCCAAAGTAGTGGCTACTTCATTCGCCGATCTCGGTTTCGATGTCGATATGGGGCCGCTGTTCCAGACCCCTAAAGAAGCTGCCAAGCAGGCCATAGAGAACGATGTACATATTTTGGGGATCAGTTCATTGGCCGCAGGCCATAAGGCACTTGTCCCCGCAGTCATGGACGAACTCAAGGCTCTAGGCAGAGAAGATATTATGATCATCGTCGGTGGGGTCATCCCAGCGCAGGATTATGATTTCTTGTACGAGCGAGGGGTAGCCGGC
>JAURAE010000141.1 GCA_030829675.1 Schleiferiaceae bacterium | reverse complement strand
GCGTACTTTTTATAGGCAACAGTTACACCGCAGCAAACAGCCTCCCCACCATGGTCGCTGCCGTTGCCTCTTCCGCCAACCAGAGTTTAGTCTGTTCACAGCAAACCCTGGGCGGCGCCACGTTTTACCAGCACTCTCAAAGCAATGCGACGTATACGAAGCTCGCCAGCCAGAGTTGGGACTATGTCGTCCTTCAAGCGCAAAGCCAGGAACCCAGTTTTCCCTACAGCCAATTCTCATGGCAGACGTTGCCTTATGCTATTGAGCTCGTGGACTCCATCCGCAGCATTGCTCCCTGTGCGCAACCCGTATTCTTCAGGACTTGGGGCCGAGAAAATGGCGATCAAGCCAACTGTGCCGCATTTCCTCCACTCTGCACCTATGAAGGCATGGACTCCATGCTGCACCGCCATTACAGTCTTATGGCGGACACCACAGATGCCTACCTCAGCCCTGTAGGCTCTGTCTGGAAGCATATTCGCGATACAGATTCCACCATTAACCTCTACACCTCTGACGGGAGCCACCCCTCCCTTGCCGGTACTTATGCAGCCGCATGCACGTTCTTCACCATGATTACTAGGATGGATCCTAATACCATCACCGACGACCAGAACCTCAACCCTACTGTTGCTGCGACCATTCGCCAAGCCGCAAAAGACGTGGTATTCGATTCCCTGAGCACCTGGAACGTTGGCCTATACGATACGCAAGCCGGCTTTACCGCATCGATGTCGAACGACACGCTCACATATACCGACACAAGCCTTTTTGCGGATTCTGTGTACTACGACTTTGGTGATGGAAATGCCAGTTCAATGCCAAATGGAATTCACGCCTACAGTCAGGATGATTTTTTCACGGTTACACAATACGCCTTTCGCTGTGGTAAAGTAGATACTACCTCCATGCTCATTCAGTCGATTGTCATTTTCTCCGTGGATGAAGTGGCACAACCGAAAATTGAACTAACAAAATTGGACCAATTCTGGCCTGCCAACCTTCATTCACTCACACTATATTCCCTCAGTGGAAAAACACTTTGGAGTGCCCATCAAATGAAAATTCCAGCGCTACCTCCTTCAAGCGGCGCCATGCTTATCCTCGAAGCCACATGGATCAATGGCCTTAAAACACGTGAGCGGTATTACCACCACGGACATTAGAAAAACATTGCGAAAAGAGATACCATACTATTCATGTAACTTACAACCATGAAAAAACTACTACTTACCGCTCTATTGGTATTTGCCAGCACAGCGGGCTTCGCGCAAAAAATGAAAGTCCAGGTGGACAAAGAATCGGGTACAATTACCGTGAATGAGGTGCCACAAGCCATTCTTATTAAAGAAAATGCACCGGGCCAATTGGGGATCAACAAGAACTTTACCATCACGAACCTCGATGGAAAAGAACTCCTTTACTTCGTTTTTACTCAAGAACCTGAAACGAACAGCCGCGGCTACAAAACAGGAAAAACGCTGACCTATTACACCCTTAACTTTATCGAAAGTCGTGGTCAAGGAAGACGACCGGGCACAATGACGGCTTTAGGCGCTGCAAAAATTGCCATGAAGAACGGTCTTATCGTGGATGGTGAAATAGATCCCGACGCGCAAAAGAAATTCTTACTGAAATATTAAAAGTTAATCGTCTACTACTAAAAAAAGCCACCCCGTAAGAGGTGGCTTTTCTCATTTACTGAGCTACTGTTTTTCTTTTAGAGCAAGTCGAATCTATCAGCCATCATCACTTTGTTCCATGCCGCAACAAAGTCCTGTACCAATTTCTCCTCTGCATCCGCTGAAGCATAAACCTCAGCTATCGCACGTAATTCAGAATTCGAACCGAAGATTAAATCCACGCGGGTAGCAGACCATTTGGCCTCGCCCGTTTGACGATCTGTTGCAACGAAATTATCCTTGTATTCCGTGGTTGCCGTCCATTTGTTGTCCATGTCCAGTAGGTTCACAAAGAAATCGTTGCTTAAGGCACCTTTTTGGTCGGTAAATACACCGTGACCACGACCGTCGTAGTTTGCGCCAATAGCACGCATTCCTCCGACGAGGACGGTCATTTCGGGTGCGTTGAGCCCTAATAATTGGGCCTTATCAACGAGCAATTCCTCTGCACTCAAGAAGTAGTTGGCCTTCTCATAATTACGGAAGCCGTCCGCCATCGGCTCCAACAGCGCTACAGAAGCAACATCCGTCATTTCTTGAGTCGCATCTGTACGTCCAGGTGTAAATGGAACGGTCACAGAATGACCCGCGGCCGCAGCTGCACGCTCCACACCTAGGTTTCCACCTAAAACGATAAGGTCTGCAATAGACACTTTCTTTTTGCGCTTGTCGAAATCTTGCTTAATACCTGCATACACCGCTAAAACTTTGGCCAATTCTTCAGGATGATTCACTTCCCAATCTTTCATAGGTGCCAAACGAATACGCGCGCCGTTTGCTCCGCCCCTGCGGTCCGATTCACGATACGTTGACGCAGAAGCCCAAGCCGTACGCACCAATTCTTGCGTAGTCAATCCCGAACCGTCAATCGCCGATTTTAATCTCGAAATATCTTCAGCATTTATCATTTCATAATCTGCAGCCGGTATGGGGTCTTGCCAAATGTATTCCTCCTTAGGTGTTTCAGGCCCCAGATACGTGGTGCTTGGCCCCATATCGCGGTGTGTGAGTTTAAACCATGCACGAGCAAAGGCTTTATCA
>JAURAE010000140.1 GCA_030829675.1 Schleiferiaceae bacterium | reverse complement strand
TCTTTTGAATCTTTTGATGACCCTTTTGCTCTTGCAACAAACTTGCCAAGGCCATAGCTCCAATGGATTCCACGGCTGCATCATTGCCTTGTAACACGTCCGGCGTAAAGTATTTCTCTACGAAATGCGTATCAAAATCCCCACTAATGAAGGCCTCGTGATCCATGACGTAATCCGCGAAATCCAAGGTGGTCTGCACTCCAGCAATTCTATATTCACTGATGGCGCGCTTCATACGGGCAATTGCTTCAGTACGATCCGCTCCAAAGGTGATGAGCTTCGCAATCATGGGATCGTAATAAATACTGACCTCCATGCCTTCTTCAAGACCGTCATCCACGCGAATGCCCAATCCCTGCGGTCGCTTGTATTCACGCAACGTACCTGTCGCTGGCATGAAGTTCTCCGCAGCATTCTCGGCATAAACACGCACTTCTAGCGCATGTCCTTGTATCTTCAAATCTTCCTGTGAGAACCAGAGTTTTTCACCCTGTGCCACACGGATTTGGGCCTTGACTAGATCCACACCGGTGATCTGTTCCGTCACCGGGTGCTCCACCTGCAATCGCGTATTCATCTCCAAGAAATAGAACGTTCCACCTGGCTCAAAAATGAACTCTACAGTTCCCGCACCACGGTAATCACAGGCCTTAGCCACATTCACTGCCGCTGTTCCCATGGCCTCACGCAATTCCGGGGTCAATACGACCGATGGCGCTTCTTCAATGACCTTTTGGTGGCGACGTTGAATGGAACATTCACGCTCAAACAAATGCACCACGTTGCCGTGCTCATCCGCCAAGACCTGAATTTCAATATGGCGTGGGTTCTGAATATATTTCTCAACGAAGACCGCTCCATTGCCGAAGCTATTAGTGGCCTCACTGATGGCGCGCTTCATTTGCGACTCAAATTCGGCTGCCTCATGTACGATACGCATTCCCTTACCACCACCACCGGCACTGGCCTTAATCATCACTGGGAAGCCTATGGACTCGGCAATGGCCAACGCTTCTTGCAAATCTTGCACCTCGCCTTCCGAACCGGGCACCAACGGCACCTCAAAATCCTTGACCGCATCCTTTGCACTGAGCTTATCGCCCATGATCTCGATAGCATGTGTACGCGGGCCAATAAAGGTTATTCCTGCCGCCTCTACCTCAGCAGCAAAAGCAGCATTTTCACTCAAGAAACCATATCCCGGATGGATGCCATCTACGCCCAATTCCTTTGCAACGCGCACAATCTCCGAACCTCTCAAATAACTCTGTGCTGAAGGTGCTGGACCCACGCAAACTGCTTCATCCGCAAATAATACATGCGGCGCGCGACGGTCAACTTCAGAATAAACGGCTACTGTTTTAATGCCCATTTCACGGGCACTACGCATCACACGCAAGGCGATTTCACCTCGGTTAGCGACTAAGATTTTGGTCAATTGTTTCATATTCGTGGGGGCTACCCAAAAGAGTGATAGACCACAAATATAAGCACCTGCTCGTACGGATTACGGCTTAACGATACTTTGATTCCACTGCGCTTCCTCCCCTTGCCAACGCAACCAATAGGTTCCGCTCGGTAGAGCACTCAGATCCAGCATGAGTGAACTTTCGTAATTCACTTCCATCTGACCCAACAAAGCACCTGTAGCAGCATAGTAATACAACGTTCCTACGACCGGTTGATCAAAGACAACATTAAGTTCGCCTTGAGTCGGATTTGGATAGATACTCGCATTACGCTCCGCATCGGCAACACTAGCTTCTTTTAAACTATGCGTAACTTTAGTTGAGTCACCACAATCATTAATCAAAAATAAATTGATGATATAATTCAAAGAAATTACACCAAAAATATGTTGAACGTTGGGTGAAACACCTGTAGTACTTGTTCCATCTCCCCAATACCAATGATACGAAGTTGCATTTGTAGCATTGGCAGAAAAGTTTACGATCATACCATTTCCACCTGTGGAAACTATATTAAAAGTAAAATCACCTTGTGGTGCATCACAGGTTGCTACATCCTTCGAGTATGTATGTTGATTTCCACAAGAATCAATCGCAGTAAGGGTTACTGTGAATGTACCATTGGTTTGATATGTATGATTTACATTTAGGCCTGAGCCTGAATTTCCATCTCCAAAATTCCAACTATAACTATTCAGGTTGGAAGGTGATGCCGAAAAGCTGAAGTTATTCCCGTTACTTATATCTATGAATGATAAGTTAACTGGAGAGCATAACTCCAGGATTAAGGTATCGGAATCCATTTCTCCACACAGTGAGGAAACAGAACAAATAATTTGATAAATACCGGGCGAACTGTAAGTATGTATTGGACTTGATCCACTTCCTGAATTTCCGTCCCCAAAATCCCATGTAAATGTTAATCCTGTTCCTTGTGTCCCAGTTGTGCTAAAGTTACTCGTTAATCCGGAGATGGAACTTGAAAATTGTAATGCAAGTGTATCACAAACATTTATCGAATGTAGTAAACTATCGACCGTTCCACATTCATTGAATACTACCTGATATACATCAAATGAACCAAAAATTGGTCCATACGTGTAAGATACAACCGTTCCGGTGTCAAAGTTGCCATCTCCCCAATACCAAATCACAGAATCAGGAGAAGCAGTAGTACTTGTGCCTTGTACAGTTTGGCCTATTAAACTTAGGCTACCAGATGCAATTATTGGGGGACAGGGCAAGGTAGTAAACGTTATATCTTCCCAATTACTAGTGAGCGCAGAAGTACATGTATCTTTTATCCAAACGGTATAAGAAGTATTGGGTAGCAAGCCTGTTAGGCCATAGGCCCTATTAGTAGCTGTGACGCGCGTTCCATTTCCTAGAGTGTATCCTGTCACTCCGTATTCCAAAGCGGAGCTAGCAGCATAGCCGTT
>JAURAE010000013.1 GCA_030829675.1 Schleiferiaceae bacterium | reverse complement strand
CGGCGAGCTCAAGCTCACGCGAGAACTTTCGCGCACCTCCGTAAGTGGCGATGAGAGCATTACGCTGAAGATTAAGATATCCGGAACAGGGAATTTCAACACGATCTCGGTACCGGAATTGGTCCCACCTCAAGGCTTTGATATTTACGACCCGAAGTTCAACGAGAAAATCAACTACACCACCTCTGGAGTCAGTGGCTATAAGGAATTAGAATACCTGCTCGTGCCTCAATTCAAGGGGGACTTCATCGTCCCAGAAATGCGTTGGACGTATTTCAACACCAAAACAGGCACCTACGAAGAACTAATTCTGGCTGAAGAAACCGTGGAGGTACTTTCTGGTGCCGAAGCACCGGCCGGCGCTGATGTGAACGGGGCCGTGGTGAAGCGCGAGGTGCAAGATATCGATAGTGATATCCGCTACCTGCACAGCATTGAGGAGCCACGAGGCAAGGGCAACGGAATTCTTTTTGCGGGACTTTTGGCAGCGGTGGTAGCCGGGTTGTGGGGAATGCAAGGCATCCGATTCGGAGGCAAAGCGCCATCGAAGCAGGCGGTGTGGCAACGCGAGAAGAAGAAAGTGATGGCGGCATTCAGTTCGGGCGCCGACAACAGATATGGAATCCTGTTCAATACCTTGGAAGCCCAATTATTATCTCAAGGCCTGGACAAGGAGCACATAAAATTGGCCACCCTTCAGCAGACCTTTGGTGAAGAACGAGGCACCCAATTGCATGCCTTGCTCGAACGCTGCCAAATGGCAGAATATGCTCCCGGTGCGGTGGGCGACGACCAATGGTTTATGGACGAATTCAAATCAGTTTGGGAATGGATGTAAGATTAAGTGTAGACTCGGCCCAAGCGCTGTACGACGCAGGAGATTACGCAGCAGCACTGCCTTTGTTTGAAGAGGCCGGGCAGGCCTTTCCATGGGATGCAGATTTGGCTTACAATTTGGGCAACTGCTACACTAGGCTAGGCGAATTAGGCGAAGCACGATTGTACTTTGAGCGCGCCCTATTGCTCGACCCAAATAACGCCGATGCCGAACACAACCTGCAATGGGTAGGCATGCGATTGTCGGACGCGGTGGTCGAACCGACCGACAGCTTATTTCAATGGTTGGGAACGACCTTCCGGACGGTCGCCGCATCCGAAAGCTGGCTCATGATTTTAATTTTGGCCTTAGCCATTACAGCAGGCTTGCTGGCCGCAAGAAGGTGGTGGAAACCCAGTCTCAACTGGCGCTGGCCGTTTACGACAACGATCATCAGCTTGGTGCTGGCCGGCGTGTATTGGATCAGCCTGCCGGCGAGCGATGCCGTGGTGGTTACTGCAAAAAATAGTTACGGATATAGCGAACCCTCTTCGAGTTCGAAACGAATATTGTTGCTCAGCGAGGGGAGCGCCGCCCGACTGCGCAAGAGCAGTGAAGGGTGGTTCTTTCTTGAGTTAGGGGATGGCCGCTTGGCTTGGTTTGAAGCCGCACAATGGGGCCGCGTCCTGCCTCCTGAGTCTACACTACCTTAGACCAGCTTAGGTATCCAATTCTTCATGGGTGAGGTAATGCTCATCGTTACTTGATACGAGTACGGAAACGCGCGTACGGCGTGCTTCGCCTCGGTCCAACGCGGATGCTTTTTCTTGCCAGATGCATAGATGGCAAAAAGTACATTCACATTGTCCAGCAACTGTTGCATTTGCTCTTTCGTCAGGTCTTGACATCCCTTGATGTGGGTCCAATTTTCATTGGCAACAGCCTCTTTCAATGTCAATACTTGGTCCATAGGGCCCCGCCAGAACGGGAACGAAAAGGGGAAGCCCCGAAGCAGATTGTTGATCAGCTTATCTTCCATAATGAATAGGTTTTTGGTGTATTGGTGCTTATGAAGTTACGCCAAATGCCAAACCTTTGTACGCTAATTTTTAGCAAATTCGGCTAAATTTTGCGGTATGGATGATAAATATTGGGCTTATTCCATGTGGTTGAAGCCTTGTGCCTTGAGTGCAATGACCTTTTCGTCACGCGTAATCAAATTCGCACCCGTGCCTTCTTTCACATAGCCAATGACCGTCAAGTTAGGATTAGCCTTGATTTTGTCGTGATCGGCGATAGGAATCGTGAAGAGTAATTCGTAATCCTCACCCCCATTCAAAGCCACCGTAGTCGTATTCAAGTTGAATTCTTCGCAAATGCTGTAGATCGACGGATCAATAGGAATTTTATTCTCGTATACATTCACCTGCACCTTTGAAGCGTCGGCTAAATGCAACAACTCTGAGCTCAGGCCGTCCGAGATATCAATCATCGAAGTCGGCACCACCTCCAAGGCTTGCAATAACTCCACGATGTCCTTGCGGGCTTCAGGTTTTAATTGGCGCTCCAAAATATATTCATGACCGCCGAGCTCCGGCTGCATCTCTGGATTATCTAGATACACCTGCTTTTCACGCTCGAGGATCTGCAAGCCCATGTAGGCTCCGCCCAAATCTCCCGAGACCACAATCAAATCATTGTCCCCCGCCCCAGCGCGCTTGGCTGCTTTCTCCTTCTCGACACGCCCGACCGCAGTAATGGACAAGACCAAGCCCGAACGCGATGACGTAGTGTCACCACCAACAAGGTCGACGTTATAGCGCTCACAAGCCAAATGAATGCCTTCATAGATTTCTTCCAAGGCCTCCACAGGAAATCTATTTGATACGGCAATGCTCACAGTAATGTGCTCTGCCACACCGTTCATCGCATAGATATCGCTGAGGTTGACCACCACACTTTTGTAGCCCAAATGCTTCAGCGGCATGTAACTCAAATCAAAGTGTACCCCCTCCACGAGCATGTCGGTAGAGATGGCCTGGTAATGATCGCCCATATCTAGAAGGGCGGCATCGTCGCCAATTCCCAAAGCCGTTTTATCGTGCTTGATTTTGGTGGCCGTAGTCAAATGATTGATGAGTCCAAATTCTCCTAATTGAGAGATGGGCGTGCGTGAGGTGTTTTTTGATTCGAACATAGAGCAAAGTTATTGCGTTAGCCATTGCAAAGGGACGAAAAAACTCCCGTTTTCATTAACTTTGTCGCGCGTGTTTAGAATGCGTCTAAATAATATGATCACAGTTTCAGAAACAGCAAAGGCAAAATTAGCGGCCTTGATGAGTGAAGAAGGCAAGTCGCTCGAAAACACCTACATCAGTGTAGGCGTGGAAAGCGGCGGTTGTTCTGGCCTTTCTTACACGATGAATTTTGTGGCTGAGATGCCGGAAAATTCAGAGCTATATGAAGATAACGGCGTGAAAGTCGTTGTAGAGAAAAAAGCCCTTTTGTACCTCATAGGCACCACCCTAGAGTACAGCGGCGGCCTCAACGGTAAAGGATTCAACTTCAATAACCCAAATGCTACCCGCACCTGTGGTTGCGGCGAGAGCTTTGCAGTATAACCCCTATGAGCGACGAAATCTTAGACGAAATCACCGCCTCCGACTATAAGTACGGCTTTACGACGGACATTGAGAGCGACAAGGTGCCTCCCGGCTTGAACGAGGAGGTCATTCGCATCATTAGTGCCAAGAAAAACGAGCCGGAATGGATGTTGGAATGGCGTTTGGATGCGTTCCGAATTTGGAGCGAAATGGAAGAACCGGAGTGGCCGAATGTGACCTATACAAAACCGGATTTCCAGGCGATCTCCTACTACAGCGCACCGAAGCAGAAGAAAGAATTGGACAGCTTGGACGAAGTAGACCCTGAGCTTCTCAAAACCTTCGCACGTTTAGGCATCAGCTTGGACGAGCAGAAGCGATTGAGCGGGGTAGCCATGGACGTGGTTGTGGATTCCGTTTCCGTAGCCACCACGTTTAAAAAGACGTTGGCTGAAAAGGGCATCATCTTCTGTTCGATGAGCGAGGCCATTCAGGAGCACCCAGAATTGGTCCGTAAACACCTTGGAACCATCGTTCCGAAACGCGATAATTTCTACGCAGCGCTGAACAGTGCCGTCTTCACCGACGGTTCGTTTTGTTATATCCCAAAAGGGGTGCGTTGTCCGATGGAATTGAGCACTTATTTCAGAATTAATGAGGCCGGTACGGGCCAATTCGAGCGCACACTCGTCGTCGCCGATGCAGGGTCGTATGTGAGCTACCTCGAAGGATGTACCGCACCTTCACGCGATGAAAACCAGCTGCATGCAGCGGTGGTTGAACTCGTCGCGATGGACGATGCCGAAATCAAATACAGCACTGTACAAAACTGGTACCCTGGCGACGCCGAAGGCAAAGGTGGGGTCTTCAACTTTGTGACCAAGCGCGGCCTGTGTGAGCGCAATGCCAAAATCAGCTGGACCCAGGTAGAAACCGGTTCTGCCGTGACCTGGAAATACCCATCGTGTATTTTGAAAGGCGACCACAGTGTCGGTGAATTCTACAGTGTAGCGGTGACCAACAAATACCAGCAAGCCGATACCGGGACGAAGATGATCCACTTGGGCAAAAACACCAAGAGCACCATCATCTCCAAAGGGATCAGCGCCGGCAAGAGCCACAACAGCTACCGCGGACTTGTTCGCGTCGGTGCTCGTGCCGAAAACGCAAGAAACTTCAGCCAATGTGATTCCCTATTGATGGGCGATCAATGTGGCGCGCACACCTTCCCCTACATCGAAGCGCAGCACCCGACGGCTCAGATTGAGCACGAGGCGACCACTTCGAAGATTGGTGAGGACCAATTATTCTATTGTAACCAGCGCGGTATTGGAACCGAAGAAGCCATCGCACTCATCGTCAATGGCTATTGTAAAGAAGTACTCAACCAGCTTCCTATGGAGTTTGCCGTAGAAGCACAAAAACTATTGGAGGTCTCGCTAGAGGGTTCCGTAGGATAAGATCATGCTAAAAATCAAAGACCTCAAGGCCCAGATAGAAGATAATCAAATCCTCAAGGGCATTAACCTAGAAATCAATGCTGGCGAAGTACATGCCATCATGGGACCCAATGGTTCTGGTAAATCGACATTGAGCAGCGTCATCGCGGGCCGTGAAGATTACGAAGTAACTGAAGGTACCATCGACTTCGACGGCGAAGACCTGCTAGACCTCGATCCAGAAGAGCGTGCCCACAAAGGCATCTTCTTGAGCTTCCAATACCCGGTCGAAATCCCTGGGGTAACCGTGAGCAACTTCATCAAGACTGCCATCAACGAAACCCGTAAGGGCCGTGGTGAAGATCCGATGGAGGCCCGCGAGATGTTGGCCAAGATGCGTGAAAAGAGTGCCTTGCTAGAAATGGACAAGAGCTACCTCAGCCGCAGCTTGAACGAAGGATTCTCTGGTGGCGAGAAAAAGCGCAACGAAATCTTCCAAATGGCGATGCTCGAACCAAAATTGGCCATCCTAGATGAAACAGATTCTGGTTTGGACATCGACGCCCTTCGCATCGTCGCAAACGGTGTGAACAAGCTTCGCAGCAAAGACAACGCCGTGGTGGTCATCACGCACTACCAACGATTGCTCGACTACATCAAACCGGATTATGTACACGTCCTCTATAAAGGTAAAATCGTGAAGAGTGGCGGACCAGAATTGGCCCATGAACTCGAAGAACGCGGATACGATTGGATCAAGGCAGAAAACGCATGACAGATTTAGCACAAGATTTACTCTCTTCATTCCTCGTTGCTGAATCACAGCTCAACGGGAGCCGCAACCTCGGCGTCGTGTCCTTGCGCAAAAAAGCCATGGACCGCTTCGAGCAACAAGGCTTCCCTACCACGAGAGACGAAGAGTGGAAGTACACCAACCTAAAGCCGGTACTCAAGCAAGATTACCGCATCCTACTCAAAGGGGATGATGCCGTGTCTTTTGCCGACATCAAGAAATACCTCTTGAGCGACCTCGATACCTATAAGCTTGTCTTTATCAATGGCAAGTACAGCTCTTGGCTAAGCGAAAGCACGCATCAAAGCTTTGATATCTGCACCTTCGCGGCGGCCTTGAACAAGTACCCAGAGGTCATTGGGGATTACCTCGGCAAAGCGGCACCAGAGGGCACCACCTTTGTGGACCTGAACACCGCCTTTGAAGATGATGGTGCCTTCGTGCGTATCAAGCGCAACCAAACCGTAGATAAGCCCATCGAAATCTTATACCTCACTACCGATGAGAACGGTCCGGCCTTTGCCCAAAACCGCAACCTCATCATTGTGGAACAAAATGCCGAGGTACAAATAGTAGAGCGTCACCAAAACATTGGCACCCAGCCAAACTTCACAAATTTTGTCAGTGAAGTCTTTGCGGCTGTCGATGCTCGCGTGAGTTACTACAAGGTGCAAAACGACGCGCTCCACGCTTCCCTCGTCGACAACACCCACGTGGTGCAAGAGCGCGGCAGCAACGTGCACGTTGGGACGTACAGCTTCGGAGGAAAATTGGTCCGTAATAACCTACACTTCTACGCCGACGGCGAACATACCGAGAGTCACATGGACGGGGTGACCATCATCGACGATGGACAAACTGTGGATCACCACACCTTGGTGGACCACCGCGAGCCAAATTGTTACAGCCGCGAGTTGTACAAAGGCATTTACCTCGGCAATAGCCACGGCGTGTTCAACGGCAAGGTGATGGTGCGTCAAAAGGCGCAAAAGACCAATGCCTTCCAGCAGAACGACAATATTCTGTTGAGCGAACGTGCGAAGGTGGATACAAAACCTCAACTCGAGATTTTTGCAGATGATGTGAAGTGTTCACACGGTTGTACCATTGGCCAATTAGATAAAAACGCCCTTTTCTACCTGCGCTCGCGCGGTATTCCAAAAAAAGAGGCGGAAGGTTTAATGACCTATGCCTTTGCTTCGGACGCCTTGGAATACGTGAAGATTCCACAGCTCGAAAAACGCTTGAACCGCGTCATCGCTGATAAGCTCGGCATCAACTTGGAATTCGCCCTATAATGGCCTACGACATCGACTACATCCGATCCCAATTTCCCATTCTGGACCAACAAGTCCACGGGAGACCCTTGGTGTATTTGGACAATGCTGCCACCGCGCAGAAGCCAAAAGCCGTGGTCGATGCCATCAGCCATTATTACTACAACGACAACGCCAACGTGCACCGCGGCGTCCACACCCTAAGCCAGCGTGCGACGGATGCCATGGAAGCGGTACGGGAACAAGTACGTGATCACATCGGTGCCCGCGAATCCGCAGAGATCATCTTTACGCGAGGCATTACCGACAGCATCAACACCGTTGCTTTCGGCATGGGCGCCTTGATCAAACCGCACCAAAATGTGGTAATCACCGCCCTTGAACACCACAGCAACATCGTGCCGTGGCAGATGCTATGTGAACGTACTGGGGCGACCTTGCGCTACATTCCCATCAACGAAAAAGGTGAACTTGTCCTCCATTCATTGGAGGAAATCATCGACGAACACACGGCCATGGTGGCTTTTAATCACATTTCAAATTCCCTGGGCACCATCAACCCGGTGAGCACCATTTTGGCGCGCGCCAAAGAGGTCGGAGCTTGGACCCTGGTGGACGGCGCACAAAGTGGGCCACACGCCAAGGTGGATGTACAGGAATGGGATGTGGACTTTTTCACCCTAGCCTCGCACAAAATGTACGGGCCTACAGGGTTGGGTGTGCTCTACGGTAAACGCGAGCGAATCGAAGCCCTCCCTCCCTACCAGGGCGGCGGTGAAATGATTGCTACGGTAACCCTAGAAAAAAGCACCTACGCAGCGATCCCACACAAGTTTGAGGCGGGCACACCGCACATCGAAGGAGTGATCGGTTTCGGAGCCGCATTGAAGTTCATGAACAGCATCGGCATTGAGGCCATCGCCAAACATGAAGCGGAATTGCTCGACTATGCCACGGAAAGCTTGAGCAGCATTGAAGGATTTAGAATCATAGGAACGGCGGACCACAAAGCAAGCGTGTTGAGTTTCCTTGTCGACGGCACCCACCCGTATGATTTAGGCGTATTGCTCGATCAGCAAGGTATCGCGGTTCGTACTGGACAGCACTGTACGCAGCCTATAATGGACCAATTCTGCATTGCTGGCACCGCCCGCGCAAGTTTTGCGATGTACAACACCAAAGAAGAAATCGACCTGTTCAAGGCCGCTTTAGTGCGTGCCGTAAACATGTTGCGATAAATCATTCCCTATGACCATACGTGAAAAACAAGCCGCGCTAGTAGACGAGTTTGCCTTCTTCGACGATTGGATGGACAAGTACAACCACATCATCGAAATGGGTAAAAGCTTGCAACCACTAAGCGACCAAGACAAGCAGGAAGACCTCTTGGTACAGGGCTGCCAAAGCAAGGTTTGGCTCAAGGCCGAAAAGCAAGGTGATGCCGTAAAGTTTTGGGCCGATGCCGATGCGATCATCGCCAAGGGAATCGTCGCCATGCTTATTGATGTATTCGACGAACAGCCGGCGGCAGACATTGCCCAAGCCGAGCTCGGTTTTATCGAGGAAATAGGACTAAAAGATCACCTCAGCCCGACGCGTGCGAACGGCTTGATGAGCATGATCAAACAAATGAAAATTTACGCCCTAGCATTTGCTTAGGTATACATGAAATCATGAGTGAAGAATTGAGCAGAGCAGAGATGCAAAAGATCGGTGAGGAAGTCGTTGGCGTCCTTTGCACCATATTCGATCCAGAAATTCCAGTGGACATTTACCAGTTAGGATTAATCTATGATGTCCAAGTCAGCACAGAGCGCGACGTTCACATTCTTATGACCCTCACTTCACCCAACTGCCCAGTGGCGGAAAGCCTTCCGCAAGAGGTGAAGGAAAAGTCGAGAGCCTTAGATTCAGTTCGCGATGTCGAGGTGGAAATCACCTTTGATCCCCCATGGGACAAAGACATGATGAGCGAGGAGGCCAAACTTGAATTAGGGATGCTTTAAAAAAAAGCCAAAAAACAAACCTTTCGAACAATAAATCGTTAGGTATTCGTTATTTAGCCGCTTCTAGTGCTGCTTTTAGCACCAAACACACAACACACACTTCTGCCATATGAAAGTTGGTATACACGCCATTTCGTACTATGTACCTACGCAATATCTGCCCATTGAAACCCTGGCAAATGCCCGAGATATTGAGTACGCAAAACTCAACAAAGGATTGGGTCTAACCTCGATGTCTTTCCCGGATATCGACGAGGATGCTGCCACCATGGGAGCCAATGCCGTTTTACGCCTGATCCAATCTGAAAACATCCACCCCTCTTCCATAGGTCGCCTATACCTAGGAACCGAAAGTGCCCTAGATAGTGCGAAACCCACGGCTACCTATATTTTGGATTTGGTGGAGAACCAATTATCGGCTGAACACGGGCCCGATTGTTTGCGTAATGTAGATGCCGTCGATATGATTTTCGCCTGTGTAAGTGCCGTAGACGCCTTGGAAAATGCCTGCCTTTGGGCTGCCCAAAATCCAGATAAAGTCGCCATCGTCGTCGCCTCAGATTTGGCCAAATACGACCTCGGTAGTACCGGAGAATATACCCAAGGCGCCGGCTCTGTAGCCCTCGCGGTCCGCACTAACCCTGATATGATCAGCATCGATCCACACATTGGTGTCGCCACCAAAGGCGAGCGTGATTTCTTCAAACCGCGTCGCACCTTTACCAAAGCAGCGCTTCTCGCCGAGGCCGCCAAACTTTTGGGCGTGGAACTCAGCGAAGAGCAGGCACAAGAAAAACTTGCCAGCTCGAACGGCTTCTGGGGCGGAAACACCATGCTCCGTAGCTACGTGGAAGAGCCTGTTTTCGACGGACAATACAGCAACTTTGCCTACGTGAGCCGCATCAAAGAAGCCTTGGCAAATTTCGGCACCAAGATCAATACCAACCCGGCGCTGGATTGGGATAAAGTGGTCATGCACCTACCCTACGCCTTCCAAGGCCGTCGCATGTTGGTGAACTTCTACCTAGATTGGATGAAGGCCAACAACAAATGGAATGAAGTTGTCGAGGTGATGGGCAGTGATATGCCTGCAGATAAAGCTGAAGCAAAGGAATGGGTTCGAGCTTTCTCAAAAAGTGATTACTATCGTGCCTATGTTGCCAAGGCCTTGGCGCCGGCAGAACGCGCCTCTAGCCTCATCGGAAATATGTACACCGCTTCCATCTTCATGGGACTCCTGAGCACACTCTGTGATGCTGCAGATAAAGGACAAAACATCGAAGGACATACCATAGGATTCATGGGCTACGGCTCGGGTTCTAAGGCCAAGGTATTCCAAGGCACGGTGGAAAAGGGTTGGAATAAGGTGGCCCAATTAGACCTCTTCAACTCCCTCGAAAACCGCACCGCGGTGAGTTTCGAAACGTATGAGAATTGGCACAATGAAAACCTCCATAGTGCCATCACGCCGAACAAAAGAGGCTTCGTATTCACAGGTTTACGCACCGAGGAGAACCAAGAATTCTACAGAGATTATACCTTTAACGCTTAGATGAGCGAAAAAGAAATCATTAATAAGGTCGCGCAAAGTCCGCTGATCACCTTCAATCTCGAGGACTACCTACCGCCCCGCACGGCGGAGCTAGACCTTTGTACCCTCGTCGAGGGCGGCTTGCTTCGCGAAGAAGCTTTTCGCAACACATTGAAAGCACACGATTTCTCTGCTTACGAAAACGCCGTGGTACGTCTCTACCTCAGCGAAGACCTGATTCTCCCCGCTTGGGCTCCTATCTTGCTCTCGAGCAGATTAACAGACCTGGGCATCCCAAGTATCTGGGCCCCCACTTCCGAATCGTTCTGGAGCCAGTATTTCAGAGAGGTTTTGGGGAAATTGGACTACAGCACCTTCGCAGGCAAACCCATCATCCTCAAAGGATGTGGGGACAAACGCATTCCACGAGATGCCTACGTGCAAGCCATACAACACCTCAAACCCGTCGCAAAAAAAGTGAGCTATGGGGAAGCGTGCAGTGCTGTGCCCTTGAAATGATTACAGGGTAATACTCAATCCAAGATTTAGGCTACGGGCCTCCTGCCACGTATCCAACAACGGTCCGTCGACCACCAACGGGCTCATGCCATAAAATCCAAACACATTGACCGGCCCCCGCCCTGCCTTGGCATATACACCATAGCGGTACGGATTAAATCCAGCGATGTTGTAGAATTTCACTCGATAGTTTTGGTCCTTGTAATAGGAATACGAATCTGTTCGATACCCGAATAAGGCGCCTACATAAAAGCGATTGTAACGCCCCTTGTTGTTGACATTACCACGGTATCGTAATTCAACACTACCGTCGACATATTCCGTCGCGAACCGGTTCGAATGATCATTTCCAGTGAGATATATAGGCGTCATCGTACCGTCCTCACTAACATCTAAATGAAGGTTTCCATGATAGAAATGTGCGCTATAGCCCAGGCCCCAAGCCCATGAAAAATGGGATATGCCGAAGACATTGTCTCGGGTGAAATGAATTTCTTGGCTATTGGCAAAGGTACCGGGCGAAAACTCGCCGGCAGCTCCACTGACCATAAGTGCAGAGGAGTTAAAAGAAAAGCCTTCGCCCGGTTCCGGAATAAATGTGGTGGTTTTCTGGCCATATGCTGAAACAATGGCCAATAATAAAACCATAAGGGGAAGGAGCCTTCGTTGAATCATGGCTCCAAAATACTAAAGGTCGTCGTCTTCTACGTCTTCCGCCGCGTCAAAATTGTCAGAATCTGTATCCGTGTCGCTATCATCATCCTCTTCGAAGGCCTCAAATCGCTGAACCAACGTGGTGCTAACTTTAATCAAATACTTGGTATCCTCTGTCTCCAATGGCACGGCTTCCACACGTTCTCCTTTTGCATTGGTAAAGTATTCGGTATCGTATTCGAAACCGTCCGGGTACGCTTCGACCAACAGCGCCATTAGGTCGGGAGTCATGGACTTGTAGTCCTTGATCACAAATCGCTTCGCCATTTGCTTTAAAAATTTGATATCACTAGTAATGTACTTTCGCTAAAACACACATTATGAAGCTAATATCACGACCCGAAATACAGGGCCGCACGCGGCTAATTATTTGCCTAATATCCAAGAAAAAATTAAAGGAGCAACAATGGTTGCATCACTTTCGACAATAAATTTTGGGGTATCTGCATCCAGCTTTCCCCAAGTGATTTTCTCGTTGGGAACGGCACCTGAATACGATCCATATGAAGTCGTCGAATCTGATATCTGGCAGAAATACCCCCAAAAAGGCGTCTCCTCAAGTTCTAAATCTTGGTAGAGCATTGGCACCACACAAATAGGGAAATCCCCAGCAATACCACCTCCTATTTGGAAGAACCCAATGGATGCGGTTTTACTCTCCTCGGTGTACCATCCTGCCAACCATTGCATGTACTCTATACCACTTTTTACAGTACTCGCCTGAAGCTCGCCCTTAATGCAGTACGAAGCAAAAATGTTGCCCATGGTGGAATCCTCCCAACCCGGCACGACAATAGGCAGATTGCGCTCTGCCGCCGCCAACATCCAGCTGTGCTCCGGTGGAATCTCATAATATTGTTCCAATACCCCGGAAAGGAGCATCTTGTACATGTATTCGTGTGGGAAATAACGCTCGCCTTTGGCTTCAGCGTCTTTCCAGATGGCTTCTATGTGGCCCTGCAAGCGACGGAAAGCCTCCTCTTCAGGAATACAAGTGTCCGTCACGCGATTAAGGCCACGATCTAATAACTCTCTTTCCTGCTGCGCGGTAAGATCACGGTATTCAGGAACACGCTCATAATGTGAATGCGCAACGAGGTTCATCAAATCTTCTTCAAGATTCGCCCCTGTACAAGAAATAATGTCCACCTTTCCTTCGCGAATCATTTCCGCAAGAGAAATGCCCAATTCTGCCGTCGACATTGCGCCCGCTAGGGTAACCATCATTTTGCCACCGGCATCGAGATGGGCTTCGTATCCTTTAGCTGCATCTACCATAGCCGCCGCATTGAAGTGACGGTAATGGTGTGCCATAAACTGTGAAATAGGTCCTTTATTCATAACCCAAGGTATTTAGCATTTGGTCGGCCGATTGTTGGTCGGCAAATAATCGTGTCGAAACGGTGCCATCATCTTCGATGTTTACCACTACGTGTTTCGGTGCAGGCAATAGGCAGTGCTTCGTTCCGCCGTAACCCGACAAGCTTTCCTGATACGCACCCGTATTGAAGAAGCCAATGATCAATGGCTCGGGGTCCATCTTGCGCAATCGCGGCAAGAAGATGGCGTTCACGTGCTGCTCGGAGTTGTAGTAATCGTCCGAATCACAGGTCAAACCGCCCAACAATACACGCTCATAAGGCTTGTCCCATTTACTCAAAGGGAACATGATAAAGCGCTTATTGATGGCCCAGCTGTCCGGCAAGGTCGTCATGAACGAGCTGTCGATCATGTACCATAGCTCGCGATCGTTTTGTTGCTTGGCGCCGAGGATGCTGTAGAAATTGGCCCCAGATTCCCCCACCGTGTAACTTCCGAACTCGCTGAAAATATTAGGCTCAGGAACACTGGCATGATCACACATAGTTTTGATTTGAGAAATAATTTCCTCGGCCATGTATTCGTAATCGAAGTCCATCCCAAGACTTGTTTTGATAGGGAATCCACCACCAATATTCAAGCTGTCCAGCGTAGGACAAATGCGCTTAAGGTCGATGTAGACCATCACACATTTGCGCAATTCGTTCCAGTAGTAAGCCGTGTCTTTGATGCCCGTATTGATGAAGAAGTGCAACATCTTCAGCTCGGCCAAATCATTATCGGCAATTTTAGTCTTGTAAAAATCCACGATATCGCGGTACCCGATGCCTAATCGGGAGGTGTAGAATTCAAACTTTGGCTCTTCCTCCGAAGCGATGCGGATGCCCACCTTGGCTTTATGCTCTAGACGTGAGGTCAATTCTTCCAATTCCTCTACGTGGTCAATCACGTTGATGGTATTGCGATGGCCGTCATTGATCAAGCCGGCGATATTGTCCAAGTATGCAGGGGTTTTGTAGCCGTTGCACACCACAAATTGGTCCTCGCCTAACAACCCCTTCGCCTTCATCTTGCGCACGATATTGATATCGAAAGCGCTCGAAGTTTCCATGTGGACATCGTTCTCCAACACACGTTCCATCACAAAACTGAAGTGATTGCTCTTCGTACAATAACAATAGTGGTATTCCGCGTCGTAGTC
Source organism: Schleiferiaceae bacterium (assembly GCA_030829675.1). Taxonomy (GTDB): domain Bacteria; phylum Bacteroidota; class Bacteroidia; order Flavobacteriales; family Schleiferiaceae; genus UBA10364. The sequence continues at coordinate 5,108 of JAURAE010000013.1, read as the reverse complement.
CACCTTGGCCATGGCCACGTGGAACATGCGTCGAGCGCGTTGGATGTTCTCGTCAATCTTTGGCAAATAGGTCATGCGCAAAGGCGTGCCGTATTCTTTGACGATAGGCATCAGATCCAGTCCGTTCCACTCCAGTGTCCCGGCATTGTTCAGTTCAAACTCCTCGGTAGGCCAATCAAAGGTCTGTTCAACGAGGTCCAGATATTTATTTTTCATTTCCGTAAAAAGGTGCGCAAATGTATGGCCAACTTTTAATTATGCAACTCCTTAATTTTGAAGTTGATGCAGCATAAATTTCGTTCAATATTAGTCAATTAGAGCCAATTAAGCAGTAAAGCGCACCTGAACCGGCGCAAACCCCTCCACCTCAAGTGTAAAGGAATCGCCATTTTCGACCGGAACCATAGGCCCAAGCGCACCAGAAAGCAATACCTCTCCTTTGATCAAGGGCCGTCCTCCTGCCGCCATGGTTTTCGCCAACCACAATGCCGCATTTAAGGGATCTCCCATGCACGCTGCGCCCGAGCCTTCACTGGCTACCGTACCGTTTTTCCTCAACGCCATCCGTACCTCAGAAGTTGGCACCTCATCCAAAGGTTTTCCTTCTTCTCCGAGGATGTAGTGCGAGCCGGAGGCGTTATCGGCGATGGTATCCGAGATACGAATGTTCCAGCCTTCGATGCGGGAGCCCACGACTTCAATGGAGGCTCGCACTTCTGCAATCGCGGCTTTTAATTCATCCATCGTCAGATCTGCGTTGGGAAGGTCGGCCCCAAGTACGAAGGCCAATTCTCCTTCGACCTTAGGTTGCATCAGCTCACCCATACTGATCGTACCTGTGGCGCTGCGGTCCATGGTATGGAACAAAATGCCGTAATCCGGCTGGTCTACGCCGAGCTGTTGTTGAACCGCCGGGCTGGTAAGACCGATCTTCTTGCCCACAATACGTTCGCCATCCATCATTCTCAATGCAACGAGCTCCTGCTGAATGGCATAAGCTGTTGGAATATCGTTGTTAATGTGATCACGTAAAGGGGCTATGGTTTGGCCAGATTTCAAGGAATCATAGAGGGCCTTGGCATGGTCGAAAACAGATGACATATCTCAGAATTTACACCTCGAAGTTACACTATATTTGTAGTGAACCCACAAACAGAATAGTATGCCATTCTATCAAAAAGTTGGAAGCATTCCCCACAAAAGGCACACGCAATTTCGCAAGGCCGATGGGAGTTTGTACCACGAAGAACTCTTTGGTACCATAGGATTTGACGGGATGTCTACCCTGCTCTACCACGAACAACCGCCGACCATGGTGAAGGACATTTTGGAGAGTGTGGACGTTGCGCCGAAAGTTGCGGTGGATAAGAACATGAAAGCTTATTTGCTCGAAGGATTTAAGGTTCCTGCTACCGAAGATTACCTCGCTTCAAGAACGCCTGTGCTGACCAATAGTGATTTGACTATTTCATTGGCCGCGCCGAAAAAGAGCATGTCGAACTATTTCTACAAGAATGCCCAGCAAGATGAGATGGTATTTGTGCACGAAGGTTCGGGAACGCTGTACACGCAGATGGGCGCTTTGGCCTTTGGACCTGGCGATTACCTGATTATCCCACGCGGAATGATTCAGCAATTCCATTTTGATACGGAAGCCAATAGATTATTTATCGTGGAAAGCGGCTCGCCTATTTATACGCCGAAGCGCTACAGAAATTGGTTTGGCCAATTATTAGAGCACAGCCCTTATTGCGAACGTGATTTCCGTGCACCGGCCCACGTGCCTGCAAAAAACGAATTAGGTGATTTCAATATTAAGGTGAAGAAAGAGGATATGATTCACAACTACATCTATGCCTCTCACCCCTTTGATGTCGTCGGATGGGACGGATTCAACTACCCTTACGCTTTTAACATCAAAGATTTCGAACCCATTACCGGACGCGTGCACCAACCGCCACCGGTACACCAAACCTTCGAAACGAACGCCTTCGTGGTATGTTCTTTCGTACCTCGTTTGTACGATTACCACCCACAGGCCATCCCGGCACCGTATAACCACAGCAACATCGATTCCGATGAGGTATTGTACTATGTAGACGGTGATTTCATGAGCCGCAACAATATTGAACGTGGCCACATCACCTTGCACCCTGCGGGCATCCCACACGGACCTGCACCGGGTACCTACGAAGGTTCCATCGGCAAAAAAGGAACCGAAGAATACGCAGTAATGGTCGATACTTTTAAACCACTAAAAGTGACCGAACAAGCCATTGCCTTGAGCGACGGTAAATACCACAAAAGCTGGTTGAAATAAAAAACAACAGCATGCCTCGGCATGCGAACCTATCGACATGAAGAAAAAACCATCCACAGCCATGTTGGGTCTGGGGTATGATGCTGCTCATTACCAAGGCAGCATGAAACAACCCATATTTCAGACCTCAACTTACGAGTTCCCAAACGCAGAGGCGGGAAAACAATTCTTTGCCTGGGCGACAGGTAAAGAAGAACTTCCGGCAAATGCCGAAATGGGACATATTTACAGCAGATTAGGCTCTCCTAATACCGCCCTCTTAGAGGAACGCCTTGCACACTTGGACCAAATAGAGGCGGCGGCAGTTTTTGGTTCTGGTATGGCCGCCATCAGCGCAACCCTACTGGAATTTTGCCGGCCTGGTAGCGTGCTTTTGCACACGGATCCTGTATATGGCGGGACCCACAGTTTCATGGTGAATTATTTGGAAGCTTTCGACATTCGTTGCTTTCAAATCAAACATTATTGGTCCGTAGAGGAGGTCGTAGCCCAGGTGCAATCTGCTTATCCCCATAGGCCCGTGAGTGGATTTTTCACGGAGAGTCCTGCCAATCCCACTATGGATCTGTATTCTATACGTAAGGCCAAAAAAATCGCTGAAGCCTTGGGGAGCGAGGAGCAATTTGTGCCGGTGATTATGGACAATACTTATCTAGGACCTATCCTGAGCCCACAGCATAAAAATGGCGCCGACCTTGTCATTTACTCGCTCACCAAAAACATTGCGGGTCATAGCGACGTAATTGCCGGTGCAGTGACAGGCAACGCTGAATTAATTGGTCGCATAAAAAAAGCGAGAACTTTCATTGGAGGGATATTGGGACCCATGGACAGCTGGCTCATTTTACGCTCCTTGGAAACCTATACCATTAGAATCAAGGCACAAGAAGAAAATACTCGGAAGGTTGCCCATTTTTTAATGACCCACCCTGCCGTCGAGGAAATCAGGTACCTCGGAAATATTGAGGATTGGAACCCTGCACAACAAGTTGTTTTCAAGGAGGAATATGGCGGCGTAGGTTCTATGATCGCACTATATATCAAAGGTGGTGAGAAAGAAGCCTTTACCGTACTAAATCACATTGAAGTTTTTAAACTAGGCGTCAGTTTAGGCAGTACAGAGAGTTTGGCCGAACATCCATTTACCATGACACATGCAAAAGTTGACGATGATTTGAAGGAAGAAATTGGCATTACCAACAGCCTCATCCGCTTGAGTATTGGCGTGGAAGATGTCGAAGACCTCATACATGACTTAAATACCGCCTTGAACCTTATCATTTAATATTTTAGCAACCTAAACGAACAGAAGATGGACCAAGCAGCAACACTACCTAAACAATTTGCAGATGCCCAAGACTTCCTTGAATTATGGGGAACCGATCACGTAGAAATCTACGTGGGTAATGCAAAACAGAGTGCTTACTACTTCAAGACAGCCTTCGGATTCCAAGAGGTGGCCTACGCCGGTTTGGAAACAGGCGTGCAGGACCGCACCTCCTACGTACTTCAACAAGATAAAATCCGATTGGTCATCACCTCTTCGATGGTGAAGGACAGCGATATCAACCGCCACCTCAACGAACACGGGGATGGCGTGAAATTTGTCGCCCTTTGGGTGCCGGATGCGACCAAGGCGTTTGAGGAAACCACCAAAAGAGGTGCAAAGCCTTATCAGGAGCCAATTGTGCATGAGGATTCACACGGTAAAGTGGTCACTTCGGGAATCTATACCTACGGCGAAACGGTGCACATGTTCGTGGAGCGCAATGATTACGACGGGCCTTTCCTACCCGGCTATGTAGCGCGTACGCCGAGCTATCAGCCAAAGCCAGTGGGATTGAAATACATCGACCATATGGTGGGCAATGTCGACTGGGGCCAAATGAATACTTGGGTAAAGTTCTACGCAGAGGTAATGGGCTTCTCGCAGATTATTTCCTTCGACGATAAGGATATTTCTACAGAATACACTGCCTTAATGTCTAAAGTGATGTCTAATGGCAATGGCCGTATCAAATTCCCTATCAACGAACCGGCAGAAGGGAAGAAGCGCTCTCAGATTGAGGAATACATCAATTTCTACAATGGCGCTGGTGTGCAGCACTTGGCACTGGCAACCGATAATATCATACATACCATTCACGAATTGCGTGAGCGCGGGGTAGACTTTTTGGACGTGCCGGACAGCTATTACAACGACCTACAGGACCGCGTAGGTGCCATCGATGAAGATATTGAGGTGTTGAAGCGCTACAAGATTTTAGTAGACCGTGACGATGAGGGGTATTTGCTCCAATTATTTACTAAACCCCTCATGGACCGTCCCACCGTATTCATTGAAATCATTCAACGCAAAGGAGCCACTAGCTTCGGAAAAGGAAACTTTAAAGCATTGTTTGAAGCTATAGAGCGCGAACAAGAAAACAGAGGAACCCTCTAACCCCTACACAAGAACAACATAGATGAACCTAGCAGCGAACGATCCTTCAAGAACTTCATGGATTCCTGTCTCAACAGACAGTGATTTCCCTATTCAAAACCTCCCCTTTGGCGTGTTCATTCCGGAAGATGATATCATCACCACCGGGACACGCATTGGCGACACGGCCATTGATTTGAGTGTGTTGCAACAATTGGGATACTTTAAAGGCATCGACCTTCCGGACGATGTGTTCTTGCAGGATACGCTCAATGATTTCATTGCATTGGGACGACCCACTTGGCGCAAGGTTCGCAACAGATTGGCGGAGATCTTTGATGAAAACAACGACGAGTTAAAGTCGCG
>JAURAE010000139.1 GCA_030829675.1 Schleiferiaceae bacterium | reverse complement strand
GCAATGAGAACAACACACCTTGTTCCTTGGCGTCTTTGATTTGCTCTGCCAAGAACGATTTTAGGGTGTTTAGGCTGATGGCAGAAGCATCGATCACTTCACCAGCTTGCAAGGCGATGCCTGCTTTTAATGTCTTTGAGGTGCCGTCGTTACCAGTGAATACGATATCCGCTGTACACGGGGCTGCAATTGTAGTGCTCACTTCTGATCCATAGAAATCGCCTTCGCTCATGCTGCTCACGTGGCTCTTACTTTCTGCAGTCCATTGACCCATGCTATGTGGGTGCTTACGCGCGTAATTCTTTACGGCTTTGGGGGCACGACGGTCGCTGTTTCCTTCACGGAGTACAGGGTTCACTGCAGATCCCTTGATTTTGTCGTAACGACTTTTGATGGTCGCTTCATCATCATTTTTAGGCTCTGCAGGGTAAGATGGTACGGCGAAACCGGCCGCTTGTAGCTCGGCGATGGCCGCCTTTAACTGTGGAATAGAGGCACTAATGTTTGGAAGCTTGATAATGTTGGCTTCCGGATTTTTTGCCAACTCACCCAATTCTGCTAGGGCATCGCCCATTTGCTGCTCCTTGGTAAGGAAGTCAGGGAAGGTCGCAAGGATGCGTCCGGCCAAGCTGATGTCGCGTGTTTCCACATCGATGCCTGCTTTGGCGGTGAAGGCTTTAACAATAGGCAAGAAGCTGTAGGTAGCCAATGCCGGTGCTTCGTCTGTTTTCGTGTACAGAATTTTAGACATAATCAGAGTGTGTTTGCGGGCGCAAATATAATGCGCAGCGCCTCAAGGTTAAACCCTTCTATCGGAACTTAGCAACCTTCTCATCGTTGCTTAATCTGGTCTCTCCCAGGTGGTATTGAACGTTGAGTAGAAATTCCGGGGTAGTTTTAAGGTTTTGAAGATGTAGGACCAATTCATTTATCATGCCCTGTTCCCCTTCAACACTGGTACCAAACGGCCCCACGCTACAACGAACACCCGAAGCTTGGATGATGGCAATGGCCTCATCCACCCGGTCCATGGGGGAGTCGTTGTGCAGCGGAATGAATTGGATTTGAGCACTAATGGTCATTAGATGGGCATTTGAATGAAGGAACCAATAAAGGTGGAGAGCGCCATAATCAAGGTGCTCCAGATGGTGATACGCAATATTGCCTTTTTCACGCTGGAACCGCCCAACGCTGCGCTGGCACCACCCAACAATGCGAGGAAACTCACAGAGAACAAATATTCAATCCAGAACAATTGCTCGAGTGGAAATAGGAAAATGAGTAAGAAGGGGAGACCGCCGCCTACCAAGAAGCTCAATGCACTGGCCCCTGCGGCTTCCAACGGATTGGCCGAGGTGATTTCATTAATGCCTAACTCGTCCCGGGCGTGAGCGCCTAGTGCATCGTGTTCGTGTAATTGGCGCGCGACCTCTGCGGCGGTCTCGGGCTTGAGCCCGCGACGAACATAGATCTTGGCCAATTCCTTTTCCTCCAACTCCGGCATTTCTTCCAGCTCACGAGCTTCTCGTTCTAGATCGGCTTGTTCGATATCTGCCTGAGAGCTCACACTGACATATTCTCCAGCGGCCATGCTCAATGCCCCGGCCACAAGACCGGCGAGCCCTGCAATGAGGACAGGGTCTTTGGTGGTGCTGGCGGATGCCACGCCCACAACGATGCTGGACACACTGAGGATCCCGTCATTGGCCCCTAATACTGCGGCGCGTATCCAATTCGATCTATTGACGTAATGCTTTTCTAGCTCTTCACTCATGGCAGGTAATGGATGATGAATATCAATTCATTGGTTGTGGTATCTAAGGTAGCGAACCACTGGTGATCCTTCCTAGTGCCACTGGCAGAAAAAAGGTGGTCTCCACTGTAGTCGAAATACTTTGCAGCATATTGAGCCTTGTCCTTCCCTGATTTATGCAATTCAAAGCTCACCTTTCGCTGCGTTGGAGAGAGTTCACAATAATTGCGAGTGATCTTGGGGATATCTATTCCAGTGCGGAGTTCGATGTGGTCAATGTTGAATTGGTCACAATCCATGGACCAATAAATTTCCTTGGTGAGGGATTGGCAACCCTTCATGAGTAAGAGGGGAATTGCGAAAATTATGGCAATGATGAGCAGTATTCAGGCAGTTCTGTTGCGTTTCATTCAGTCGATTTAGGTATTCGTTGAATTTGAAACATAATAAGGCTTTAAATTTTGAATCGAATTCAATAAATTTGCCATTCCCTTATAAATCCAACCGAAAATAGTTGTTTATGACTAAGCATCATTCGGATCTATCACAGGAAAGTAAGGAATACGACGGACTTTACCACCCGTCCTTTGAGCACGATTCCTGTGGGATCGGCTTCGTCGCGAACCTAAACGGTTCAAAATCTAGAAACGTAGTACAAGGTGCACTAACCATGTTGGAAAACATGGAGCACCGCGGTGGACAGGGCGCAGAACCGACGTCAGGGGATGGTGCCGGTATACTGGTTCAAATTCCTCACAAGTTTCTTACCGCTGAAGTAGCGGGCCTTGGATTTACGCTCCCCGCACAAGGGACCTATGGGGTTGGAAACACCTTCTTTCCAAAGGAGGATAATTTAAGGGCGAAGTGTTTGGTGGAATTGGAAAAATACATTGCCAATTTCAAACTCAACCTTCTCGGATACAGGGATGTACCGGTCAACAACGAACCGTTAGGGAAGAGCGCTAAGGAATCTGAGCCGGCGCATATTCAGTTTTTCGTGGCGCCGAAAGAGGCGATGGACGAAGATACTTTGGAGCGCAAGATGGTCGTGCTACGCAAATACGCCAACCGTACCATTCACCAGCTATTTCCATCTACTTACGATAGTTTTTACATCAGCTCGCTAAGTTGTAGAACCTTGATTTACAAGGGCCAATTAACTACCGAG
>JAURAE010000138.1 GCA_030829675.1 Schleiferiaceae bacterium | reverse complement strand
TTCATAAAGAGGTCGGTGATAAATGCTTCCATGAAGACTTAACGCGAGGCGAAAAGTTATCGTACAAAAAAAGCCACCCATCGGGTGGCTTTTTTACTATTCAAATAGTGGAAATTTTACTTCACAAACACCTTGATCGAGGCGCTCATGTCGCGGCCGTAAGAAGCGTGTACGCCGTTGGCGAATTGCATGCCCAAACGAACTTCGCCCATGGGTAGGGTTACAGTATCTGAAACTTGACCGCCGCCGTAGTGAATGTTGTTTTCATCTGCAGGAACGACTTCACCCTTTGCCAGGAATGCATTGCCAATCAAGAGGTGGTGGTGACCTGTGCCTTCCACGATCTCACCCGCAGGGCGCACTTCCATGCCTTCTACGCCGAATTCTACGTACAAGGGGTTGCTTACGGTGTCGCCGTTTTCAAGGTTCGCGAAGAATACGCGGCCTGTAGCTTCGTCCATTTCCTCCGGAGCCATGCTCTCGTGGTTGTGGTCGTGGCCTTCGTGGTTTTCTGCCGGTGCTTCGGCAGGCTGACTACAGCTAAATGCGATTGCGCCTAGCGCTGATAGTAGGAGTGTTTTTTTCATGTTATTCAAAGTCAATAAGTACGTTATTCTTTTCAACAGCATCACCCACCGAAACGTTCACGGATTTTACCGTTCCGTCTTGTTCCGCCTTGAGCATGTTCTCCATTTTCATGGCTTCCAGGATGAGTAGTCCCTCGCCTTTGGCCACCGTTTGACCGGGCTGTACCATCACGTCGAGAACCTTGCCCGGCATAGGCGCCTTGAGCTTGGTGGCCTTCGCGGTGTTTGCTGCAGACATCCCCATTTGCTCGAGAAGCAGATCATAGTGGTCCTTGGCGTTGAGTTCGAGCAATTGGCCATTGATCTTCAGCGTAAAGGTCTTGCCGTCTTCGCTGCGCTCCTCCCATTGCACGTAGTAGGATTTATGGTCCTTCAAAATGTGCCAAGTGCGACCGTCCAACTTTTCGATATCCAGGTGGTAGTAAGTGCCGTCGAGCAACCCTTCCGCAGGGTTGGTATCTGGCGCAACTTCAAAGGTGTTCTTTCCTGTGATCTTGTACATGCGGTGGTTCTTTTGCGAGCTTAAAGTTACTCGTTCCCCGCCAAAGTTTTGGTGTAGATTTTCGCTCCGTGTATATCAATAACCAATTCTCCTGCGTCTTCAGCCTCAACAACTTCACCACCCCCGAAGGCGAAATAGCCGTTTACTTGGTCCTCGCCGAGGGTTCTGGAGATCATCACAGCGTTTGTCGCAGTATCTGTGTTCAGAGTCATTTCACCGCCGTATGCGCCGTTCCACAGAGCAGGATGGTTGTGCTTTAATTCAAAAAGGGAGGCATAGAAATCAGCATGGTCGGTATTCGCGGACCAATTCACACCCACCGTATCCTTGCTAAAGAAAGGGAATCTGAAATCGATACCAGCTTCTTGCCCGGTGTACAACAACGGGAAACTTTGGTCCATCATGAATGCAAGTGCAAAGAAGGCGCGCGCATCGTCGCCCATGCGCTCAATAGCACTGCCTTGCCAGCTGTTTTCGTCGTGGTTGGAGGTGAAGTACAACTTCATTGCATCGTCGCCATAAACGGTATCGTTTTTAGCAGCATAAATCTCAAGATCGTAGACACTCTTATGGCCTTTCGCGATGTCGTTCATCATGTGGTGCAACTCCCATCCGTAATCTGCGTTGAAAGTGCTGAGCAAATGCGGCTCGCTCCATTCGGCGAGGAAGAAAAGGGGTCCGTGCTTCTCGCGTAACATAGGAATAGTATGCTCCCAGAATGCGTAAGGCACCATTCCGGCCATATCACAGCGGAATCCGTCGATGCCTGTGTTGCTCACCCACCAATCCATTTCTGCAGCCATAGAGTCGATCAAAAGCGGGGCATCATAATTCAAATCGGCAACGTCAGTCCATCCCGTTTTGCCGCCGTCGTTTCCGATGGCTTCCATAGGATAGCTACCGTCCTCATCGCGCGTGTAGAAATCGTCGTTCGTTTCTACCCATGGGTGGTCCCAAGCGCTGTGGTTGGCCACCCAATCAAGCAATACGTGCATGCCCAAGGAGTGTGCCTCGTCCACAATGGATTTAAAATCTTCAACGGTTCCAAAAGCTGGATTGACCGCAGTGTAGTCTTGGATAGAATAATAGCTGCCGAGCTCGCCTTTGCGGTTGCGCTCACCAATAGGTTGGATGGGCATGAACCAAAGGATATCCACGTTCATCTCTGCCAAGCGAGGGAGGTGCTCCTTAAAGGCATTCAGCGTTCCTTCCGGCGTGTATTGACGGATGTTGACCTCATAAATATTGGCGTCTTTCGCCCACTCTGGAAGCTTTGCGTCTTCCCAGGTTGAGGTAGTTTCTGGTGCCGATTCTGGCGCATTGCAAGCCGCCAACGTTAGTACTGCGCACAAGGCTATTAAGGTTCTTTTCATGTTGTGTGAATTAATCTTGGTTGAATTGACCGCAATTGCGGGTTTGGTAGATTTCGCCATCGGCAGGAACTGTGATGTCCCAATTTTCTAGATAGCGGTCTTCATTACTGTTGTTAAAGAAAAAGCGCACCTCTTGTTCCATGTACTTGCGCACAATGACGAGCAGGTGTGGTTCAGGTTGGTAAACGGTCGTTGAACCGTAGTTCAAGGCCATGATATTGGTCCGATTTTCATTGAGTCGCGCAATGCGATCAAAGAGCTCCTGCTGGCGTGGTGAAAAGTCGAACGGCATCATCTTTCTGTTGTCCGGGTCGTTCCCCCCGTGAAGGGCAATCTCGTCGCCGTAGTAGAGGATAGGAATACCTGGAACTGCGATATTGAAGGCGTGGATGGCGGCCATTTTTCTATACCCACGCTCTGTAGGTTCTGGGATTTCGCGTGTCCAACCGGCCAGCTTGCTGTCTTCACTCATGCTGAGGTGTCCAGAGGCCATAGAGGAGAAGCGCGGCTTGTCCTGATTGCCTGAGATATTCCCCATCAAATGGTG
>JAURAE010000137.1 GCA_030829675.1 Schleiferiaceae bacterium | reverse complement strand
ATGAGTTCTTTGATTGCAAACAATGCTGCATCCACCATTACCGTAGGTTCAGCACCTTTTGGCGAACGCTCGCCGCGTTCTTCAGTGATGGGGGTGGGTGCGAAATCATGGGTAAGTAGATCTGCGGGTTGCGGATCTGGCATGGATAGGGCGCTTTCGTACTGGGCTTGAACGAATTGGCCCGCTTCGGTTTCCCACTGGTCCAATTCCTTTTCGCTCACCCCGGCCTTCAAACATTGCGCCTTCAAAATAGGATAGGGGTCGCGTTTTGCCGCTTCCTCCAAATCGTCGCGGTACCATTCTTTACGCACACCAGAAGTATGGTGGTTCAGCAGCGGTACATCCATGCGAACTAAGAACGGACGGCGCTCTTTGCGCATGGTCTTGATAATCTTGCCCAATTCCGAATACGCCGATTCAAAATCTGTCCCGTCTATATCTACGGCTTCAATACCAGTGAACCCTTTCGCATACTCCACCGCATTGCTGTGGTGAACCTCCGCCCGGTTGGCACTGATGTCCCAGCCGTTGTCTTGAACAAACATAAGTAGCGGGAATTGCTTCAAAGCTGCCATGTGCAGTGCTTCAGAAATCTCACCTTCCGTCATGGCACTGTCGCCAATACTACATACGGCGATTCCGCCCAATTCCTCTTTACTGGCTAACCCCTGCTGCTCGCGGTATTGTATCCCCATAGCCACACCGGCTGTGGGGATGGCTTGCATTCCAGTTGCAGAACTCTGGTGCGGAATTTTTGGTTTATCCGCGTCGTTGAGGCTTGGGTGGCTGTAATAGGTGCGACCACCGGAAAAGGGATCGTCCACTTTTGCCAGCAGTTGCAACATTAAATCTTTTGGGGTCATGCCGATACCTAGTAGCAAGCTGTCGTCGCGGTAATATGGAGCGACATAATCTTTTGGCTCTAGATGCAAGGCAAGCGCAAGCTGGGCCGATTCGTGGCCACGGCTCGTTGCGTGAACATATTTTGACGTCGTATCCTTTTCCCGCTCGTACAATTCAGCCATACTCTTAGCCGTGGCCATGAGTTTGAACGCTTTTTCGAACGGAATAGTGGTCTTTTTTGACATGAGTCTGTGTTTGGGCTCCTCAAAGTTAGGACATGAGGGGCATTTCACCTCGGCCGATTTACAAACACTTAAAGTATTCGAACGGCTCTAGGCAACTGTTGCATACGTACTGGCTTTTACACGCTGTACTGCCGTGTAAACTGAGCATTCGGGTATCTGGGTCTTTGCATTTGGGACAGCGAACTTTTGGCGCCTCCGCAAAGAGTTCTCGTTTATCTGCTGACCCGGAAACCGGAGGTGCAATACCGTAAGCTTCCATTTTTTTCCTTCCTTCCTCCGAAATCCATTCGGTGGTCCAGGAAGGTTGGAGTTGTTGGGTGATAGCGAAGGGCAATTGGCGCACAAACATCGCTTCTTCAATATCCTGCGACATCCGGTCCATTGCAGGACAACCCACGTAGGTTGGGCTGATTACAATCTCATAGACATGATCGGCATGTTCATTTGGGGCATCGGGATGGCTCGTACGAAAGCGTTCAAGCGCCTGCGCATGACGTTCGTCGGTCTCTGGGAGTACCTTTACTGCACGTAAAATCCCCATATCGTGTAGACTCAGTACCGGAATCTCAGGATCATTGACCTGACCTAGATGTGTGTATATGGTACTGCTTACATCCATAGACTTACCCGCCGAAGACGGCTTTTATAAGGTCGTTTCCGTTAGCAAAAATGAGCAAAGCGAGAAGTAAGAAGAAACCGATCATTTGTGCAATTTCAAGTACTTTGATCGAAGGCTTTCTTCCGGACACCCATTCAATCACCGTGAAAATCACATGACCGCCATCCAAAGCTGGAATGGGCAGGATGTTTAAGAACCCAAGCATGATGCTCAAGAATGCAGTAAACTCCCAAAAATGGCGCCAATTCCAGGCCTGGTCGTATTGTTTCAAGATGGTATAGAAACCACCCACTTCTTTATACGCTTCCGTCCTAGGATTGAAGATGAGCTTGAATTGACGGATATAGCTCATTAATTTATTCTGAACCTCGCCTCCTGCACCACCTAAAGCTTCGGCGAAGGTGTATGTTTTGGTCTTTATTTCGTAGTATTTGAAGACTTCTCCAGTGTTGTAAACCCCTAATTGGCCAGATTCAGGTACCGTCATTTTAAGGGTATTAGATTGGCCCTCGCGGTAGATGCTCAATGTGATCTCTTGGCCCGCCAATTCAGGTAAAGCCTTCTTGTATTCGTCGAAAAACAGCATTTCCTGGCCATTGAGTCCGACAATGCTATCACCCACAGCCAGTCCAGCATTACTGCCTGCACTTTCATCGCCAAAGCCTCCAATCACATACGGCATACGCGGATTGATTAACCCGACAAATTTCTTGTTGCTGATCATATTTTCAATAGCCTCCATTGTGATAGGAACGGTCACTAAATTTCCAGCACGCTCTACTACGATATCCTCTTCTTGGCTTAATAAAATCTCCATTGGAATTTCACGGTAGCTCTCAGGAACCACATCACCAATACTTACAATCTTATCGCCGTTCTCAAGCCCCATCGAAAGTCCCATTTCGTTCGTCCAGATACCGTTCACTAAACTTTCGTTCGGCAAATAGTCTTTTCCGTAAGACATCAATAAGAAGACGTAAATGAAATACGCAGTGATGAAATTCATGATGACACCTCCGGTAAGAATGATCACACGTTGCCAGGCCGGCTTTGCTCTGAATTCCCAATCCTCTGGCTCTTCGCTGAGGTTTTCAGTGTCCATGCTTTCGTCCACCATACCTTCAATTTTCACATATCCGCCTAACGGGATCCAACCAATTCCCCATTCAGTTTCCCCAATTTTCTTCTTGAACAAAGAAAATTTATAGTCGATAGATTTTAGATTTATAAATATGAAGCCGTCAGAATTCGGACAGTTAATGTTTGAAAAAATTAACCAAAAACATTAAAAACAACATTACACTACATTACACTTTTTTCTAAGTTTAATGAATTGATTGGAT
>JAURAE010000136.1 GCA_030829675.1 Schleiferiaceae bacterium | reverse complement strand
CGATAGCTTCGAATCTGTTGAAGTTGAGAAAGCTGCATACGCTGCTGCCTATAAGGAATGGAGAGGGTGTATAAAGGAATTGGACCAGCTTCAATCCTCAAATGAAGAGAACGATCTGGACTACCTCGAATTTCTCTACCATGAGCTTGACAAGGCAAACGTCAAAAAAGGGGAGGTCAGCACCATTGAAAATACACTGGCTAGCGTAAAAGATCAGCATAAATATGCAGAGCGGATTGAAGAATTAAATCAACTGTATTCCAAGGATGGCGGGGTAATGGACCAACTATTTACCCTAGAATCTAAATTGCAACGCTTGGCCAGTGACCAAACTGAATTTGAAGGTGAACTCATTGAAATACAATCTGTAATCTCAGTATTACAACAATTAGAAAAGTCTACTGCCCAGAGAGCTCTTGCACTTAATCAAGAAGTGGATGTAGATGCCCTGCAGGAGCGACTTTCAAAGATAAATGCCCTAGTTCGCAAACATAAACTACTCGAGGCCGATGCTCTCGTGGATAAATTCGATGAGATCGCCGGACGCATTCATGCCATTCATCACAAGAGCAATCGTATGAAAGAACTCACTTCTTTGATTAGCGATTGGTCGATTAAGGTTCGAGAGTTAGGAGAAACCCTTCAATCGCTGCGCCTTAAGGCATCCACACAAATTCAGCAAGCCTTGAATGAATCTTTGGCCAGTGTAGATCTTCCAAAGGCCAAGTCAGAATTGGCCTGGGAAGAAACATCACCTACTATAAATGGTACTTTCAAACCTGTTTTTAAGTTTTGTGCGAATCCTGGAACGCCCATGGAAGTGTTGTCCAAAGTGGCTTCGGGTGGTGAAATGAGCCGAGTAAAACTGGCATTAAAAAGCGTGCTTAGCCAACACATGAGTCTGAGCTGCCAAATCTTTGATGAGATAGACACAGGAGTGAGCGGCTCTACTGCCGAACGCGTAGGCGCAGCGATGAAAGCACTGTCGAAGCGTCAGCAGGTCCTTACTATTACGCACTTGCCACAAGTTGCTGCCTATGGCGACCAGCACTGGAAGGTGGAAAAAATTCAATCCGACACAGCAACCAATACGTCAGTTACCTCCCTAAACGACTCAGAAAGAGTACAAGAGGTTGCTCGCATGTTAAGCGGAGCGTTAATAACAAATGCTGCTCTCAAGCAAGCAGAGGTGTTGTTGTACCGCGATTAAGACTATTTTAGCGGTTCAAATCAACACGAATAACTATGTCAAATGGACTATTGAGTGGTAAATGCGGTATCGTATTTGGTGCTCTTAATTCAGATTCTATCGCCTGGAAAGCTGCAGAAGCAATTCATGCACAAGGCGGTAAGGTAGTATTGACCAATGCACCTATTGCCATGAGAATGGGCGAGCTCAACGGATTGGCTGAGGCCATCGATGCTCCAATCATTCCCGCAGATGCCACAAGCATGGAAGACCTAGAAAAACTCATTCAAGGCGCCATAGACCACTTCGGAGGTAAAATAGATTTCATCTTACACTCTATTGGTATGAGTGTGAATGTTCGTAAAGGCAAGCACTACACAGACTTAAATTACGACTGGTTGCAAAAAGGATGGGACGTAAGTGCCGTTAGCTTCCATAAAGTAATGCAAACAGCTTGGAACCTAGATGCTATGAATGAGTGGGGATCTATCCTAGGTCTCACATATATGGCAGCACAACGCACGTTCCCAGACTACAACGATATGGCTGATAATAAGTCCTACTTAGAGAGTATCGCTCGCAGCTTTGGTTACCACTGGGGTGTTAAGAAAAATGTTCGTGTAAATACCATTTCTCAAAGCCCTACACCGACGACGGCAGGTAGCGGTGTTAAAGGTTTCGGTGGATTTATTGCGTACGCTGAGAAAATGTCTCCATTAGGCAACGCTACTGCGGAGGATTGTGCAAATTACTGTGTGGCTATGTTCTCTGACTTGACCAAACGCGTAACCATGCAAAACCTCTACAACGATGGAGGCTTTAGCAACATGGGAGTAAGCGATCTAGTGATGGCTCAATTTATGGAAGGAGAGGAGTAATATTCAACCTCATATAAAGCAAAAAGCCACCCTTATGGGGTGGCTTTTTTGTAAATATCAAATCCAGCTTTAGGATATTCTGTAAGGAGCTCGAATCCTTCTGGTGCTGCTTCTCCGCGCACATTTAAGTAGAGATCTTGGGGTGCTTCACAGAGTTGAATCTTTTCGTAACGCGCTGCAATGGCCGCCCACTTCCATTGAGACGGTAAGTGTGCCACTTGGATGGAAGTCTCAGGATAATCTGCAGCAATGGATTTCATTGCTTTAATCACATGTTTATCACGCGAAGGACTCTTACTGAAATAAATGCTCAATCCAATGGCAATTACCCAAATACTTAGGTTCGTGATGGTCAGCCTTATAACCCATTTTTTTCGCTGAATACCCCATGGCCATGGGTTTTGTTCCATTAGTATGGCAAAACCTAGCATCCAATATGCCATTGCAGGCATAAAGTAGTAATGGTGTTGACGGTCCATGAAAAGGAATGGAAGGGTTGCACAAAGTGCTATTATGAAAAAGAATGCGGATTCGCGACGCATCTTGTAGGTTGCCTTTTTTCTAATTACCAAGATGGCTAGTACGGCAATAGGAATAATAAATTGCTTTCCTAGGGTCCAGAGGCTATCACTTACCGAACCCGCTTGCTCGCGCAAACCACCGAGCGTCGGCATCAACTGCTTGTTCAAGTAGCCTTCGAAGAACTTGGTGAAATCGGGCACATATAAATAGGAGTAACTGAATAATACGCTGAATGAAACAATCATGGCCATACCGCTCCAAAGACTTGCCTTGCGGTGTTCTGGGAATAACACGGCTAACACTGGAAGTACCATGATCACAAAAGCGCCTACAGGCCCCTTAACACCTAAAGCGACGTAAAATAATACGCCGGCAAGGGCACTCCAAAAGTAATTTCGTTTCAAGGTGCCTTCTATAAGCAACCAGGTGACTGCTAAGGTGGCTGCATTCAATGGTGCTTCCAGCATATTGTTTTGGTGTACCCAAATAACTCCTGGAGTGATGG
>JAURAE010000135.1 GCA_030829675.1 Schleiferiaceae bacterium | reverse complement strand
AATGTCGGTTCATCAAGGGCATGGCAGCTGTGACCATCTCCGATTCTACAAACTGGTCATTAACGCATTCCTATTTCAATGGATGTGAGGTTGGACTCAGAGCCTTGTCGATACCAACTTCGTTCGAATCCAACACCTTCGAATCGTGTGTGATTGGAGCTGAAATCGAGGCCACAGGCGGTGGTGTAGCGATCAGTAGAAGCAACTTTAAGTATTGTAAGAACGTTGGATTGACCGTTTCAAATGTCCACCTTAGAATCACGTGTTCCTCTTTTCAGTTTAACAAGGTAGGGCTCCTGGTTGAAGAAGGTAGGTTGGATTTGGCGCGACATGCGAGTACTACTTGGATCAACAATGATACTGCAGTTTACTTGCGAGAGGTAAAAGGTTTAGATTTGGCTCAAGGTCACAATAGGTTTCAAGGGAATGTAGGCTATGATCTATATGGAACAGTAGATGTAGTGGCAGCCATTTCGAGGAGTAATGGTATGTTACAAATTGCGGCACCGTACAATGCCTTCAGCTTTAATGGGAGTACAGAGCTCAGACAGCATAGGGATCCCATTTACTTGAAGTATAACCCTACCCAAAGTATAAGCCCGCACTTATGTCCAAAAGACATTGCACCTCCTGAAGATCCTTCTTCATTTTCGAACGCCTATGAGGGATCCCTTCGCATAGCGCCTAACCCTAGTAGTTCTGGAACGGGAATACTATTTCTGCCATCACCTTTTCACGGCGGTACGGTACGATTAATTTCGTCCCAAGGTGCACTAGTCTTGGAGCGAGAGGTCAAGGCAGGAATACGAACAATAATGATTGAACGGCCTTTGGTAAAAGGTGCTTATACGGTCCAATTTATTCATGGTGAACAAACACACGCTTTGAAGTGGATGGTCGTTAACTGATATGTATAGGAACTTCGCTATTTTGCATGTGTAAACGACTGAGCCGTGTCCACAATAAAAATGCTTGATTTTCAGAGAATTCATCGTCCTTACCAGGAGGAGCTTTCTGCTGCGTTGGAGCGCGTTATGCATAGTGGTCAATACATTGGAGGACCGGAATCTGCCGCTTTCGAGGCAGATTTATCCAACTACCTAGGTGCACAAACCATTGGGGTCGCCAACGGTACAGATGCGCTTCAAGTCGCATTAATGGCCTTAGGAATAGGGCCTGGCGACGAAGTTATTGTCCCGGCCTTCACCTATGCAGCAAGTGCTGAGGTCATTGGATTATTGGGAGCAAGGGCCGTTTGGTGTGATGTCGATGAGGGAACGTTTAATCTCGCTATTGACCAATTATCCACTCTACATACCCCACAAACCAAGGCGATCATAGTAGTCCATTTGTACGGTCGTTGCGCGGATGTTGCTGCCGTTGAACAAGCATTGCCGGGTGTTGCTATTGTAGAAGATACAGCCCAAGCCTTCGGGGCACAATGGACCTCAGGGCCCTACGCCGGGCAATATGCCGGTACTGTTGGGGCATTGGGAACCTTTAGTTTTTTCCCTACGAAATCATTGGGGGGGATGGGCGACGGTGGAGCAATAAGCAGTCGAAAATCAGACCTTCTTGCACGAGCCAAGCGCATCGCGAGTCACGGCCAATCTAAGAAATACCACCATCAATGCATCGGTGTGAACTCTAGATTAGACCCAATGCAGGCAGCTGTTTTGGGTGTGAAATTGAAATATTTCAATCAGAGCATTGAAAGTAAAAAAAGACTCGCCTCCATGTATCTCGATGCGTTGAGCGGCGTGGATGGTCTAATTCTCCCCGATATAGTGGACGGTCATATCCTTCACCAATTCACCATTCGTATTCTCGACGGAAAAAGAGAGGGTCTTCAAGCATTTTTGAAGGAACATGGAATAGACTCTATGGTATATTATCCGATGGGACTGCATCAACAGGAGGCCTATAAACATTGGACTCCAAAGGTGTCTCTGCAGGTTTCTGAACGGTTATCACACGAAGTGTTGAGTTTACCTATTTATGAGGCCATGGAAACGGAAGAAGTCAAACTCGTTGTAGATACCATTAAAGCATTTTTATCATGACCGATATCTTCATTCATCCTACCGCAACTGTGGACGAAGGTGCTGCCATTGGCGGTGGCACTAAGATTTGGCATTACAGTCATATCATGCCTCAAGCTAGTATAGGAGAGGGGTGTACTATTGGTCAGAACGTCTTCATTGCGAACAACGTTCGCATCGGAAAGGGTGCCAAGATTCAAAACAACGTGAGTGTATACGAAGGGGTAGAGCTAGAGGAGAATGTATTCCTAGGGCCTTCCATGGTTTTTACCAATGTAGATGTACCCCGCGCCTTTATTGAGCGTAAGGACTATCTCAGCACCAAGGTGGGCAGAGGTGTAAGCATTGGGGCAAATGCCACGATCGTTTGCGGGAATACACTCGGTGAATATGCTTTTATTGGAGCAGGAGCGGTCATAAACACAGAAGTGGACCCCTTTGGCTTATACGTCGGTGTACCGGCCAAAAGAATTGGTTGGGTCAGTAAAGCGGGTCGAAGATTGACCTTTGATGCTCAGGGTCAAGCACAATGTCCTGAACTAGGCGATGCCTACGAATTAGTGGATGGAAAAGTACGCGCTGTATCGTGAGTATTCGCATTCTAACCATCGTCGGCGCACGTCCTCAGTTCATTAAAAGCGCCCCTGTAAGTAGAGCTTTTAAAGATGCTGGCATTCAAGAGTTTGTAGTGCATACTGGACAGCATTACGATCCTGAAATGAGTGCCGTGTTTTTCGAAGAATTAGACCTGCCAAAACCTTATGCAGTTTTAGAATGTGGCGGGTTACAACGGGATGCGATGATTGATAAAATCGTTGCAGATTTACGCCCCATTATTGCAGAGATGGCTCCTCAATATGTTCTGGTGTTCGGTGATACGAATTCAACCTTAGCAGGTGCATTAGCTGCCGATAAACAAGGTGTCCCTATCCTTCATGTCGAGGCTGGCCTTCGTTCCTTTAACGATGAAATGCCCGAAGAATGGAACAGGATTCAAACCGATGAGCTTTCACACATTTTATTTACTCCCTCTGCTGCTGCCGATCAAAACATTGAAGACGAAGGATTTTTATCTCCACATCAACGTGTGGTGA
>JAURAE010000134.1 GCA_030829675.1 Schleiferiaceae bacterium | reverse complement strand
TCCGTCCGGAGATGAACTCCCTACCCGTGGATTCGAAGATGGAACTCATACCTTCCAACACCCCCCGAAACATGGCGCTGAAGCTGGTGAGGTCATTGTGGACCCTGCGAGTAATCGCTTGCAGCTTTTGACTCCCTTTGCTGCTTGGGATGGGAAAGATATCCAAGATGCCGCTGTATTGATCAAGGTGAAGGGCAAGTGTACTACGGATCACATCTCTATGGCCGGTCCATGGTTGCGCTACCGCGGTCACCTAGATAATATTTCAAACAACTGTTTGATCGGTGCAGTGAACGCATATACCCAAGAGACCAACGCTGTAACGAACCAATTGGACGGTTCAGTGGACGAGGTACCTAATGTAGCTCGTGCCTACAAAGCAGCGGGTGTTCCTTCTATCGTTGTGGGTGATCACAACTACGGGGAGGGTTCTTCTCGTGAGCATGCGGCAATGGAGCCACGTCACCTAGGCGTTCGCGCGGTGATCGTGAAGTCATTCGCTCGTATCCACGAAACGAACTTGAAGAAGCAAGGTATGTTGGGTCTAACTTTTGCCAATGAGGCAGATTACGATTTGATCCAAGTAGATGATACCTTCAACTTTGTTGATTTGGTAGACTTTGCGCCAGGCAAGCAATTGACGCTAGAGGTTGTTCACGCTGATGGTTCTACAGATTCTATCAAGTTGAACCACACGTACAATGCTCAGCAGATTGAGTGGTTCAAGGCAGGTTCTGCATTGAACTTGATCAAAGCACAGAACGCTTAAGACGAAGCGGAATGCAAAACAAAAAAGCCCGGGCGGATGCCCGGGCTTTTTTTATGAATAAGGTTAATGCTTATTTATTCGGAAGGAGGTAACCTACTTTCAACGTAAAGGAGACCGTCAGTGGTGTGCCGCTTTGTGGGCCAAGACCACCGGTAAATCCGTAGTTGCTCAAGTTCCAAGTATCCTTACTGGTAAATCCGTAGCCTAGACCAGCGGCGTAGTCGATAAGGAATTGGTCAGAGAAGACTAATTGGTTCCCGAAGTCAATCATAAGTGCGCCTGCGGTAGCAGATTCACGCGTCGTAGGGTACTGGAAGGTCACAGGATCTGGCGGGTGATCGTAATCAATACGATCATAGTTGAATACGTTCAGCCAAAGATTAGGTTTTACATAAGCACCACGCAAGATGTGTCCGTATCGCATTCGCTCCATATAGAAGTTTGGACTGCGTTTGAATTTGTAGCCAACGTTTACACCAAGCCCCATCGCATTTTCTGGATCGTTCCATCCGTTGTTGTTTTCAAAACCAGCACCGATAAAAATCATACCGGCTTCCCAGCTGGTGCTCGGGTCTACCGCCTGCTCGTAGGAGATAAAGGTGTAATTACCGCTCGCGCCGGCAACATCAATTTTCAGTGTTCTATCGCGCTGCCCTGCGTATACACGCTCGTCATTCATCATGGATTGACTGAGGTCCATCACACGACCGCTCTCAAAAATCAGTTTTGAGAGATAATCTCTTTCGATGGAGAATGTGACTGAGTTGATAGGGGCACCGTACTCGCGGTACTTGACATAATCAGGAGTGACTTCTACAATAGTCACCTCGTCGATGGTTTTGTCTTTGTAGATGATCATGTCTTGCGCGAAAGCCTCTAGGCCAACAAAGACAAAAAGCATCATTAGGGCGATTTTTTTCATGGAGTATTAATTTGGCTTAATGAATCAAATATAATGCCGATTCGAGTTGTAAATTGGAATCACCATGAAATTCACAAAAACACAACGCGGCTGGGCCATGTACGATTGGGCAAATTCTGTCTATTCTTTGGTCATTAGCACTGTATTATTCCCCATTTACTATGAAGCAGTGACCAAAAATGAGACGAACAGTGTCTTATTCTTGGGAAGAGAATGGGAAAACACTGTCATTTACAGTTACGTCATTGCAGCTTCCTTTTTGACCATATCCATTCTCTCTCCCTATTTCGCAGCCATGGCGGATCGCACTGGACGCAGAAAGGTGTTCATGCGGACGTTTATGATCATTGGGGCCATTAGCACGGCCTGCATGAGTTTCTTTACTGCACAAAATCCTTGGTTGGGCTTGTATTTGGCTTTCTTAGCTAGTGTGGGTTTCACTGGGAGCATCGTGTTTTACAATAGTTTTTTACCCGTCATAGCACCCAAGGAATTGCAGGATCGCTTGTCGGCACGAGGTTTTTCTTTGGGGTATTTCGGTAGTGCATTATTATTGATACTCTGTCTGGTCTTGGTTCAGATGCCAGAAACTTTTGGGTTCACCGATGCAGGAATTGCCTCTAGAGCTTCTTTTGTATTGACGGGTATTTGGTGGCTAGGTTTTGGATTACCGGCTATTCAAAAATTACCGAAAGACGAGGTCAAAGATTTCTTCGAGGGCAAGCTCTTCTGGAAGAGTTGGGAAGAGCTCATCTTGGTCTTCCATGAATTCAGGAAAATCAAGACGCTTCGTGTGTTACTCGGAGGTTTCTTTTGGTATAGCGTAGGGATGCAGACGATTATTCTGCTCGCTGCGGTATTTGGTTCCAAAGTCTTGGGCTTAGAATCTGCCCAACTGATTATGACCATCTTAATCATACAATTTGTGGCGATTGCGGGATCATTTGTTTTTGCCAGAGTAAGCGAGCGCACCACAAACCTACACGCCATCAAGATAGGGGTAGCTGTATGGATGCTCATTTGTTTTGCAGCCTACTTTGTGCAAACGGCCAACCAATTTTACATTGTGGGAGGTTGCCTTGGATTTGTGATGGGAGCGGTACAGAGCTTGTCGCGCTCGACGTATAGCAAGATGTTGCCGCCAACGGAAGACCACACGACCTATTTCAGCTTTTATGATGTCATGGAGAAACTAGCCACTACCTTCGGGATGTTCAGCATAGGGCTTCTAGAGGCCTTAACAGGAGATCTCCGGAATTCTGCGCTTGCCTTAACGGTGTTTTTTGGGCTTGGATTATTTCAGATTTTCAGAGTCCGTGGGTTCGAGAAGAAAGGCACCGCCCACGCGGATTAACGTGTCTCCGAAAAAATCATCAATCTCGATTCCTTGATAGAATCCTTTTACGGAAACGAAGCCACTCGTTGGCCAAGTTTGCGTATCGGAAGAATCTCTGACTACAATTACGCCATTCGG
>JAURAE010000133.1 GCA_030829675.1 Schleiferiaceae bacterium | reverse complement strand
GACGTAGCTTTCTTAGCCTATCTAAAGAATTTAGAGGAGAAAAAACCCGTAGTGGTTTGGCGATTTGAATGTGGCACACCAGGAAATAGACTTAAAGAATCCAAAATCGAATTACAACAAAACACCAGGCTATACACAGGCAGAGATCGACGGCATGACGATGATGATTGAAGCAGGTTTTGTAGATACCTTCCGAACGCTTTACCCAGATACGATTAAGTACAGCTGGTGGAGTTACCGTGGCGGTGCTCGTTCTAAAAACGTGGGCTGGCGCTTGGATTACTTCATGGTCAGTGCAGGATTCATGGACCGAGTACAGGATTCACAAATCTTGAACGAGGTAATGGGTAGTGACCACTGTCCGGTCATGCTGGTACTCAAGTAATTATTGCAGCGTAAATTTCGTGGTGCCTGCCTCGCAGATGAACAGGTAAGTCCCTGCACTACAGCGTTCTGGAAGTCTCAATTCACTCGTGCCGTTGGTTTGGGCTAGGGTGCCTTGATCTACAATTTTGCCCTGTACATCACTGATTTGGTACTCAAGATTACTAGAAGCACTATTAGTTTCAATCTTCAAAATGCCATTGGTCGGGTTAGGGAAGATGTTCAAACCATTGATGCTGCCTTCCTCAAGGCCAATGTTGGCTGTATTCATGATGAAGTAGTAACGTGCCAAATGCTGCGGGGTGAAGGTGAGGTTGCCTATGCCGAAGTTTCCTAAGGTCTGATTGCTCACATTATTCATCACGGCACCGGTCATCCATCGCATACTATTAGAATGACCTACAGTCATTTGATTGCCGGGTTGCCCCTTCAAATCAGCATCCAAACCTCCATTGTTTGCATTGGTATTGTATTGGAAGGTAACCTCGAAAGGAAGGGCAGTGTTAAAGGAAACCGGCGGATCGTGCGCGCCTTCGTATCCAATGAAGTAGAAATGGTCCTTGCTCGTCGTTACGCCATCAGGATGCAATCCTTCTACGATGTGATGCCATACGTAAAAGGTCCCGTGAAGTCCGTTATTGGTTGAGGTGGGAGTGATTTTCACTCCGGTTCGTGGCAGGGTAGTAGTACCATTTAGATCCGACCATTTGAAGGAATCATATACCGAGGTCCCCAGGCTTTCGGCGCTATCATTTACGGAAATCCAATAATCGCTCCCCGCCCCAAGGTCTATGGCGCCGGTGTAGTAGGTGCCGTTGGAGGAGGTAGCCGGAAAATCTTCGGAGGTGCCGAGGCTCACCTTGCCGAGGTAACCGTTGTTATAGCTGTGCTTGTAGAGATTCACCGGAGTGGTATTTTGTGAAGGGCTGTAGGTGTTTGGAACATGTGCATTTAGGTGGTGCAGCTGTACGCTTTTTTGGTTGGAGGCCCAATTCGCATTATTCCCGTAAGTCAATTCCGCGTGTATACCATGATAGCCAGGATTATAGATCCAATCGTTCCAAAAATCATCCAAATCTACCCCCGTAGAGTTCTCGAAGGACTCCTTGAAACTGTTCGCGTCATAGTTTCCGAAGGTGTTGGTGGCAATGAGCTGTTTTACGGCATGGCTGAACAAGCTATCTCCCAAAAACTCGCGAAGGTTGTGGGCGACCATAGCACCCTTTTGATAGGTGTGGGTGCCATAGGTTTGGTTCTGGTTTACCCCACTCAGGGCGAGGTGGCCACCGTCACTTTGAGCAGCTTGCTTTAGGACGAGGGCTTGGTTGTTTTGAACGGTTTTTACGTACTGTGGGCGTCCATAGACTTTCTCCTCGTAGAAGTGCGAGCCAAATTCGGCAAAGCCTTCGTTGATCCACATGTCTTCTGCAGTTTTGGTTGTCACGGCATTTCCAAACCACATATGGGCCAGCTCATGGGCGATGATATCCTCTCCGCTGAGGTTGGCATTGGCCAAGGTGCGAGGTAAATGGATCATTCCGGCATGCTCCATCGCGCCGGTGATGGTCATGGCATACCCAACTTTCTCGAATACATACGGTCCAAACTCTTCTACGAAGGCATCATAGATATCATTGAGGTGCACGAAGCCTGCGGTCATATTCGCGGTGTCTTGGGCGCGACCATAGAGTTCGAAAGTTTTTCCGGCATGCGTCCAGCTTTGTTTGTGGTAATCAGAAACGGCCATGCTCACCAAATACGAACGCAAGGGAGCGATTCCTTTCCACACCCAAGTAAGGTTCCCATTACTCAAGGTGTCTACACGATCGAAGATGCCATTGCTTACCCCGACTTTGCCAGGTAGGGTGGTGATGTGCATCTCTTCGATGGTACATTTTTCAATGAAGTTGTCGAAACAAGGGAAGAGACTGCGGCCGTATACGTGAGGGTTAGCGGCGAAGCCTACGCCTAAGTTGTATTCGTAGGCCCCATCATGGTGGATGCCGCCCCAACCGCTCGCATCTTTAGTGGTGGTGCCGTGGTAATAGAAGGTCCAATGCAATATGGCACCTGCATAGGCACTCTTGTGAACGGTTACATATTCGGCGCTTTGTGTGAAGCTCAAGGGGCCGGTGGGACTCACGATACTATCTACGGTGAACCCGAGGAGGTCGAAGCGCAACGAGGTAAAATTCATCTCGGCACCGATCTGGTATTGGGCAATTCCGCTCAGTTGCTTATTCGCGAAATCTGTGGTGTTCAAATACAAATTGAGCTCCACCAGATCGGCGGTGTCCGATCGAGAGTTATAATCGATGGGCGCCGTCATTTGGAAAGTGGCTGGCGCGTGTTTGGTCGATTGACAATTGAATTGGCCCTTGGCGCCAACGCTTAGAAGGAGTAGTGCTAGGAGTCCAATTCGTTTCATCATTGTCTTTGTCTTACGGCTTCGTACAATAAGATCCCGGTGGCCACACTTACGTTCAAACTATTGATCGTGCCCATCATAGGGATTTTCGCTTTGTGATCGGCCAATTGCAACAGGCTCTTATGTACACCTGTTTCTTCATTACCCATGATCAGCATACAACCCTCATTAAAAGGCGCAGCATAGATATCGTCCTCAGATTTTTCCGTTCCTGCAATGATCTTAAGTCCAAGACTTTGCGCTAAAAAGACAGCATCTTTCATGTGTCCCACTTTACACACGGGAAGTTCCAAGAGCGCCCCGGTTGAGGTGCGAATGGCATCCGAGTTTACAGGAGCGCTGTCGTTTTTAGGAATG
>JAURAE010000132.1 GCA_030829675.1 Schleiferiaceae bacterium | reverse complement strand
GCAAGTGTAGCGGAGATTGATGCCGCAGTGAAAAGTATAGGGTTTCGAATGGGACCTTTTGAATTGACCGATTTAATAGGGCACGACGTAAATTATACGGTGACGGAAACTGTTTGGAGCCAATTCTTTTATGATCCACGCTTCCGACCTTCCATTACTCAAAAGCGTTTGAAAGAAGCCGGATTGTACGGCCGAAAAACAGGTCGTGGCTTTTACAACTATGCCTCCGGCATGGATGCAGCCGTGGTCGCCCAAGAAGCTGCAGAGATTGATCCACTATTGAGTGAAAAGATCGTGGAGCGCATCTTGTGTATGATCATCAACGAAGCCCTGGACGCCGTGTGGCAAGGCATTGCAGATCCAGAGAACGTAGACCTGGCCATGACCAAAGGTGTGAACTACCCAAAAGGACCTATTCAATGGGGCCGTGAGATGGGATGGGACCAAGTGCTCGGCACCTTGAAGCGCTGCCACAAACACTATGGCGACGACCGCTACCGCCCGTGTCCATTATTGCGTCACCTGAATACAGGTAATGCGGAATTGGGCGAAGGTCAGTTGACGGACAATTTTATGGTGTAATGCGCTCCCTCCTATTCATAGCGCTATTATCGAGCTCTTCCCTTTTTGGGCAGCTCGCTACCTTTGAATGGGACGACGAATGTTGCCACGTAGTTGGGACTTTTGATTCTACCGAGGTTAGCCGGGTCCAATTACAAGATGCCCTCGACCTCTTCGGACTCAACAACTACACTCGGATCAACAATACCCCTCTGTTGTTCAAACCATATTCGTTGGAAGAACATCAGTCACAGTGGGATGCCTACAAGATTGAAGAGGTTAAGATTGTTCCTCGAATAATGAATTGCTCACTACCAGAAGGCACTCTTTGGGAAAAAGCCCTGAACGAAGAGTTAGAGGAACTTCATTCTGATCGAGGCCTGTACTTTGCCGAATACATTGCACTTCTGGAAAATGAATACACTTACCTTCGATTGCTCTCTGGGCACGACCAAAACCCGTTGTTGGAAGAATATGTTGAGGCACTTACTGGAACCGACGAGGTATTCTTGGCCATGTTTGAACAGCATACCAAGCGTATGGCCGCCAAAAATGGCGACCCGCAACGCATTTTTGATCAAGCCAAGGACCTGTTGAAAGAGGAAAATTGGCGTGAACTTGCCTCCATAAACATGCTCACCTACGGCTGGCATAATGAGGCAAATCATGGGATCAAGCGGCACGAGGAATGGAAGACCTACCAAAACCTATTCCTGCCACTCTTTAAACACATCGAATACACGGATTGCTGCGAACTATGACCAAACCAAGCAACGAACTATTAAAACGCGCCTATGCGCAGGATGCTTCCATCTATCAAGAAACGCCTGAATCCGTTGCTTTTCCTGCCTCCGCAGAAGAGGTAATTGCGCTGGTAAAATCAGGCAACGTACTGATCCCACGCGCCGCAGGAACCTCCCTCGCGGGTCAAGTCGTGGGCGGTGGTACGGTCCTGGATACCGGAAGGCACATGAACGCAATTCTCCACATCAACGTAGAGGAGCGATGGGCAGAGGTACAACCCGGCGTGGTACGTGATGAACTCAACCACCACTTAAAGAAACATGGGCTGTTTTTCGGTCCCAACACCTCCACCTCTAACCGCTGTATGATGGGCGGCATGGTCGGGAATAATAGCTCCGGCTCTACCTCTATTTCGTACGGAACCACACGCGAAAAACTACTTGGCCTTGAGGTGGTAACCGCAGATGGTGTCCTGCGTTCGCTGGGCACAATCAACTCTGAAGGGGTACAAGAAATTCCTGAAGCCGTTGAACTATGGCTCGAACAGTGGGCTAAAGCTTGGGCTGAAGAGAACCTTGCCACACATTTTCCAGATCCAAGCATTCACAGGCGCAACACCGGCTATGCCATTGATTTGATTGGTGCAGACCCGGAAGCGCTGCTGCAAGTGCTGTGCGGCTCGGAAGGGACGCTGGGTATTACTACGAAAATTCGATTGAAATTGGACCCGTTGCCTCCTACACATGTTGCCGTTGCTGCGTTGCACTACCAAAGTATGGATGATGCCATGGGAGCAACACCCGGGCTGATGACGCAGCGCCCTTACCAGTTGGAGTTGATGGATCGCATTATTCTCGAATGTACGCGTGAGAGCAAAGAATATTCCAGCTACCGCAATTTCGTTCAGGGCGATCCTGCGGCTATTTTATTGGTGGAGGTTCGTGGCGAAAGCGAGACAGAATTGGCTGAAAATCTCGCGGCATTACCTACAGATTCTAGCTACGCTAAGGCGGAATTATTTGGTGACGAAAGCGAGCAGGTGTGGAAACTCCGTGCGGCAGGATTGGGACTGTTATCAAACGTTCCTGGCGATGCGAAACCCGTGGCGTGTATTGAAGATACTGCCGTTCGCGTGGATGTGCTGCAAGATTATATCCGTGAGTTTGATGCGCTGATGCAGCGCTTTGGTCAAGAGAGTGTGTACTATGCCCACGCCGGTGCGGGGGAATTGCACTTGCGCCCTATTCTTAATCTAAAGACTTCTGAAGGGGTCCGATTATTATACGAAATCAGTAAAGCCAGCGCCGCGCTCGTCAAAAAATACGGTGGTTCGCTCTCTGGCGAGCATGGCGACGGTCGCGTACGTGCAGCATTTATCAAAGACTTTTATGGCCCCGAGGTTTACCCTTGGATGGAAAGCTTCAAGAAGGCGTGGGATCCTGAGAACCAGTTGAACCCGGGCAAGATTGTGGGCGCCAAACCCATGAACGAAGATTTGCGCTATGAAGTAGATCGAGAGGAGCCCGTTTTAGATACCCAGTTTCCCTTCAGCGAAGAGGGCGGATTCTTGCGCGCCGTAGAGAAATGCAACGGATCGGGAGATTGCCGACGTCTGCCTTTCACCGGTGCCTTAATGTGCCCTTCATACATGGCCTCACGAGACGAATGGGACAGTACTCGCGGGCGGGCGAATGTGCTCCGCAGCGTACTGACCGAACAAAGTATAGAAGGGTTTAAAGCGCCGGAATTGGCCGAAGCGATGCAGCATTGTGTCGGCTGTAAAGGCTGTACCAAGGAATGTCCTTCAGGGGTCGATATGGCCGCCATGAAGTCTGAATACTTGTATCAAAACCGGGCAAAACGCACTTTGGCCGATAAG
>JAURAE010000131.1 GCA_030829675.1 Schleiferiaceae bacterium | reverse complement strand
TTAAGGGAATGTATGTGTTGGTACCTCGCAACATGGTACAAGCCGCTGGTTTCTACAACAAATTAATGGAGCTCGAAACTCCTGCCCTTGTGGTAGAATGCTTGAATGGTTACCGAAGAAAGGAATCATTGCCGAAGAATTTAGGGGATTATACTACACCTATTGGAGCGGTCGAGGTATTGCAAGAAGGATCAGATCTAACCTTATTGACCTACGGTAGTAACTGTGTCTTAGCGCAGGCGGCTTGCGATGAATTAGCAACTTTAGGTATAAGCGTTGAACTCATTGACGCACAGTCCCTTATTCCTTTTGATTTAGAGCATGAAGTGGCCGCAAGTGTTCGTAAGAGCAATGCCTTGGTAGTACTTGACGAAGATGTTCGTGGTGGTGCTAGCGCATTCCTAATGCAACAAGTATTGGAAGATCAAGGAGCCTACGAATATCTTGATGCGGCGCCCATGACCATTACCTCAAAAGATCACCGACCTGCCTTCGCATCCGATGGAGATTATTTCTCGAAACCAAGTGTGGACGATATGGTAGAGCGCATCTATGGGTTAATGCACGAACGAAATCCACAGCAATACCCTGCCCTCTAAATGTCCATTCACACCCAAAGGTTGTTTCCGAATACCGTTGCTGGGGTTCTAGAAGCCTTAGAAATCACCTTTGGGAAAGGGATATATGCGGATAAGGTAGTAGAGCGTATTCTGCGCCAGAATAAAAAGTGGGGATCCCGCGACCGTAGCTTTGTAGCCGAACACACCTATGAAATGGTACGTTGGTGGGGGCTATTGTGGGCCATTCTCGATCAAGAGCCCAGTACAAAAAGAAAAGATCTTCAGAAGCTATTCGGCGTGTATTGGATGTGGCGTGGAGGCATTCTTCCTGATTGGCCAAAATTCGATGCCATTCGCGATATAGATGTCGCTGAACGAGTGGATACCATCGACAATGTAGCCACGAAGGAAAGTTATGCGCCATGGTTTTCGGCCGTTGCAGAAGAACAGTTGGGCCCTGAGAAATGGTCTCGAATCGCTTCGGCTATGAATATCCCAAACACAGTAAACCTACGTATAAACACCTTAAAAGCAAGTGTGGAACAGGTCACTCTATCTCTTGAGGATCATGGGATTGCCTTATACGAACACCCTACGTTTAATGGCGCCTACTACATAGAAGGACGTCCGCGACTGAATCACATTCCGTCCTTTCAAGATGGATGGTTTGAAGTACAAGATGCTGGATCGCAAAGCATTGCTCCTTATTTACAACCGCAGCCTGGTTCGACCGTTATTGATGCTTGTGCTGGAGCCGGAGGAAAAACATTGCACCTGGGAATGCTGATGAACAACCAGGGTCGATTAATCGCCATGGATGTGGAAGGTAGAAAGCTTGGGGAACTGCTCAAGCGTACACAACGAAGCGGTTTGGACATCGTGGAGACCAAGGCATGGGAAGAGCCTGGAGTATTAGAAAGCTTGAAAGACACGGCAGATTACCTGTTGTTGGATGTTCCGTGCTCTGGGACAGGCGTGATCAAGCGTGAACCGGACACTAAATGGAAGTTGGAACCGGAACACTTGGAACGTTTAGAAGGTGTACAGCAAGAAATCATTAGCTCCTACTCCACTATGGTTAAGCCGAAGGGTACCATGGTATATGCCACGTGTAGTATTTTACCGCAGGAAAACGAACGCCAAGTACAGCGCTTTTTAGCATCGCACCCTGCATTTGAATTGGTTGAAGATCAAAGCGTAGAGCCTTCCACCTATAACGATGGATTTTACATGGCCCGATTGAAACGAAACGCATGAAAACCACGGAGCAAAGTTCGAATTACAACAATCTAGAAAGCATGGCCGTTGGCGATGTATTGCGCGGAATCAATGCGGAAGATGCGACCATCAGTCAAGCCATTGCTGCAAAGATACCCGCCATTGAAGCGTTCGTAGCGGCATTGGTGGAACGGATGAAACGCGGGGGAAGATTGTTTTACATCGGTGCGGGAACCTCAGGACGTCTGGGTATTTTGGATGCCAGCGAGTGTCCCCCTACCTATGGCGTGCCACATGATTTGGTCATCGGATTAATTGCAGGCGGCGACAGCGCGATTCGCAAAGCAGTGGAGCATGCAGAAGATGATTTCCATGGGGCCTGGCGCGACCTGAGCAATTATTCGCCTACTCCCGAGGACACCTTGGTCGGTATCGCTGCGAGCGGATCCACTCCTTATGTGGTAGGCGGATTGAACGAAGCTCGTGAGGCTGGCATGCTTACGGCCTGTATTACGTGTAATGAAGGTTCAGCATGTGCTGTTGCCGCGGAGCACCCTATCGAAGTGGTCGTAGGACCTGAGTTTGTTACCGGTTCTACAAGAATGAAAGCAGGAACAGCCCAGAAATTAGTTCTGA
This sequence comes from Schleiferiaceae bacterium, assembly GCA_030829675.1. Taxonomy (GTDB): domain Bacteria; phylum Bacteroidota; class Bacteroidia; order Flavobacteriales; family Schleiferiaceae; genus UBA10364. The sequence goes on along the minus strand of JAURAE010000131.1, from coordinate 783 downwards.
ATATGATTTCTACGTCCGCAATGATTCAGTTAGGGCGTGTTCAAGGCAATAAAATGGTCGACATGCAGCTTAGTAACGCCAAGCTCGTAGAACGCGGTACCCGTATGATTGTGGAGGCGTTGAGTATAGACGAAGCTACAGCAAAAGACCTCTTACTAACCCACGGCAGTGTGCGCGCTGCTGTAGAATCTTGGAACCATGGCGAGAAGTAATCAAGACAAAATCATTGCAGGGTTGTTTAGACTGGCTTGGTCCTTCCCTTTCATATTCATAGGTCCAGCGCTGTTTATTGGAAAAGGAACGGGAGGACACTGGTCTTGGACCGCCATTTCCTTATTGATTATGGCTACCGGAGTATTCCTCGCTGTAGCAGGACTACGTTTAGTTCTTAAAGGGTTCTTTAACGACTAATCCCTCAATTTATCTGTTGAGAATTAGATGGTTTTAATCACACGTAATCGTTGGAACTCATCGCCTCGCCTTAGATATAGGATGTACATTCCTGGAGGCACATGATCTCCCGGGCTCCAAAGAGTTTGATAGCGCTTACCTACCAAGGTGCCCTCAGCGACTTTTCGATCCCTCAGATCGAATAATTCGAGCTCTATATCCAAGGCTTCGCCATCCGGCAGGAATAATTTAACGTAATCAGCAAAGGGATTAGGATATACCAATGTGCTAGGGACTTCCCCTCCTACTACGACATCTAGGTTGCGCTTTGCCAACCCAAGATTTGGAATACCATACCCGATGCGGATATTGTGGCTGTAATAGTGTGAGGCA
>JAURAE010000130.1 GCA_030829675.1 Schleiferiaceae bacterium | reverse complement strand
TCTGGAATCAAGCCAAAACCGACTTACGAGGTAGCGGTTAAGGTAGCCATGAAAAAAGGCTGGTCACGAATGACCAGCCTTTTCATTAGTCGGGGCGACACGATTCGAACGTGCGACCACACGCCCCCCAGACGTGTACTCTACCACCTGAGCTACATCCCGAGGAGGGCGGCAAAGATATGCAAAAGCCAGAAAGTTTACACCACCGTTAGGTCACATTTATCGGGACTTCACACCCTATTTTTGCTGCACTATGGAACAACACGAATGCATCATCATCGGCTCTGGCCCTGCCGGCTACACCGCTGCTATCTACGCGTCACGCGCTGATTTGAAACCTGTCATGTATGTGGGCTTACAGCCGGGAGGTCAGCTTACCACCACTACGGAAGTGGACAATTTCCCAGGCTATCCAGAAGGCGTCGACGGAAATGCCATGATGGAGGATTTGAAAAAACAAGCAGAGCGATTTGGCACCGATGTTCGCTGGGGCTTAGTCAGCGCCGTAGACTTCAGCGAAGAAGTGGGCGGATGGCATACGATCACTGTCGATGAGACCACCCAATTGCAAGCTCGAAGTGTGATCATCTCCACAGGTGCTTCAGCCCAATACCTAGGCCTTCCATCCGAAGAAAAATTTATGGGCTTTGGTGTGAGCGCCTGTGCGGTTTGTGATGGCTTCTTCTACAAAGGACTCGATGTGGTGATTGTGGGAGGTGGCGATACCGCCGCCGAGGAGGCGACCTATTTGGCCAAACTCTGCCCGAAAGTCACCTTGCTTGTCCGCCGCGACGAAATGCGCGCTTCCAAAGCCATGCAAAACAGGGTGCTCAACACGCCAAACATTGAAGTTTGCTGGAATACTGAAACATTGGAACTCCTTGGCGACCAAAGCGTCGAAGGCGTCAAAGTGCGCGACCGAATCACGGGAGAAGAGCGCATCATCCCCGCAAAAGGTTTCTTTGTGGCCATCGGACACAAGCCCAATACCGACATTTTCAAAGGTCAATTGGCCATGGATGAGACCGGCTACTTAATCACAACGCCAGGCAAAACGGAAACCGTTCGACCTGGCGTGTTTGCTGCGGGCGATGTCCAAGACAAGGTCTACCGCCAGGCGATTACCGCCGCGGGGACCGGTTGTATGGCCGCGCTGGAGGCCGAGCGCTATCTCGGCGCCCTCCACTAAATCCGCCTTTCTGGAAACCACCTGGGCGACCGCTGCGGCCGCGCATGCGGCTGCCGTTGTCGTCACGTGGGCGGTCGTAGCGGCCAACGTGGTGCTCTACGGGGTCAAGCTTGACGCGAACGCCATTGAATTCGGACTGCTCCATGGCAGTACGGACTTCTTCGGCGCGTCCTGCCGGAACCGTAAAATAGCCGTGAGCAGGGCCCACGTTTACTCCTTGAACATCAAAGTCCCCTAAGCGGCCTACTTCGCGGACGAAATCCTTCAACAAAGGCCACGTAAATCCGTGCTTTTCGCCGAGGTTAATCCAGAAGCGCTGCTCGTCGGCGCGGCCAGCATGGCGCGGTCCGCGGTCTGAATCTGCGTCACTCCGTTCAAAATTGTCCCCGCGTTCGTTGCGGCGACGCTCATTGCGGTTGAGGTCGAGGTCCACGTGCTCCGCATAGTGGCGGAACAAGACATCAAATTCAGTCGCCAAGAATTTAGAAACCAGTTCCTTGGTAGAAAGGCCTTCAAATAAGGGCATCAGAGAAGCCACATGCTCTTCGACGAGCTCCATGCCTTCAGACTGAGCAGCCACTTTTTGAGCGAAATACTGCAGCTGTCCTAAGACCACATCATTGCGTGATGGGAATTGGGCACGTTTGATTTCGCGTTTGATTTCGCGCTCCAAGGCGGTGAGCTTACGCGCTTCGGCATTCGTGACCATCGCCCAAGAGATGCCCGTATTTCCTGCACGGCCGGTTCGGCCTGAGCGGTGGTTATAGCTCTCCAAGTCGTTCGGCAGGCGGTGGTGAATCACGTGGGTGATATCCTTCACATCGATACCGCGTGCGGCAACATCTGTGCACACCAGCAAGCGAACTTGCTTGGTACGGAACGCATGCATGACTAAGTCACGTTGCTGCTGAGATAGGTCCCCGTGCAGGGCTGCAGCCGTATACCCATCCCCAATCAAGGCTTCAGCCGTCTCTTGGGTTTCCACTTTCGTGGTGCAGAATACCATAGCATACATACCGGGAGAACTGTCAATCAGTCGACGCAAGCCCTTGTAACGATTTTCACGGGTAGTCAAAAATGCAAAGTGTTCTACCTGAGTAGATGCCATATTGCGCTGACCAATTTGGACCCGAATGGGATCCTCCATGAATTCTTTGGTGATCTTCTCGATAGGCTTGGGTAGGGTGGCACTGAACAACCATGTATTCATACCATCTGGAGCCTGCTCCAACACCTCTCGGACATCGTCCAAAAAGCCCATGTTGAGCATTTCATCGGATTCGTCTAGCACCAGAGTTTGCAGGGCGTCAAATTGAACATCGCCACGGCGGGCCAAATCCATCATACGACCTGGGGTAGCGACTAGAATGTCCACACCTTTCCGCATGGCGGTTTGTTGGGTACGAATACTCGAACCGCCATAAACGGCCAAAAGCCGAATGTGACGCATGTTTGCGGCATACTTCTCCATTTCGCCAGCAATCTGAACACAGAGTTCACGCGTGGGGGAGAGAATCAGGACGCTGGGCTTTTTAGGCTCAGCGCCACGTTGGCCATCCAAAATTTGTAATAGGGGCAATCCAAAAGCGGCCGTTTTACCGGTTCCGGTTTGGGCCAATGCGATCAAATCGCGTTTTCCCTCGTCTGCCAACAAGGCAGGAATGGTCTCAGCCTGGATCGGCGTGGCTTCGGTAAAGCCCAAAGCGTCAATCGCGTCAAGCAAAGGCTGGTTGAGCCCGAGGGTGTTGAATAAAGTCATAGGGAAATTTAAGTGTGCAAAGGTAGGCGGCTTTTCCGAGCCAAAGTGAGAAAAAAACGTACAGCCGTATAAGCCGGATTCTGTCCGTGCCGAAACACGTCCTTGTCATTGATCTAGGCAAGCAGTCACCCACTTGCTCCATCTGCCTACCCTCCGACATTGGGCGAGCAGCCCTCAAGCATCGGTCTACGTGGCATTTCAACCCGCGAGGTTTACCAAGCCAGCCTGGTTACCCAAACTGCTGGTGGGCTCTTACCCC
>JAURAE010000012.1 GCA_030829675.1 Schleiferiaceae bacterium | reverse complement strand
GCTTCGCTACCACGAGCAGGTCGTAGGTGTTCATACGACGTACCATATCACTGAGGTCCGCCTCCCCGTTGGCATCTGCCTTGTAGGCCTGCAATGAGAATCGATCTACCGCGTAATTTTCGCTCAAGGCCAGCCCTATACCCGCGGTTTGTACCGAAGTGAGCTCGCCGTGGCCGGTGACCATACCTACCTTCGGCTTATCGGTGATAAGCAAAGCTTTGAGCGCACGAGCGAGGTTAAATTCTAATTGTTGAATACTGATGTTGACTTGTTCCGCAGGATCGAAGACCATCACATTCTCCAATAAAACGGCCGTTACCTCTTGCTCTTTGTAGGCCATGGTTGCCCCAGGAAAAACATTCAATACGCTCTGCCCGTCGGCATTCTGCACTTGAAGTTGAACGGCGTTTATTCCTTTGGTGGCCAATTGGTTTTTAAACTCCCCCGCATTCTCCACATTGTTCGGGTTGATGAACTCAAAGAAGATATTTCCATTGCGCGCGGCCCACTCTTCGAGCATGTAGCGCGTTTCTATTTTCAAACGTTCGAATCCTGCCGGAAACTCGCCTTCCAAATACACGGTAATGAGCATCGGCTCCGCTACTTGGTCCAATAAACTCTCTGTGCCCTCGCTCAGGCTATAACGCTTTTCTTCGGTCAAATCCCAACGCAAGCGCATGGCACTGCTGGCCGCCGCGATCACTAGACCTATGGTCATCCAGAGGAACGCCTTCTTCCAGGGCTGTTGTAGGTGATTCTTTGCCAATACTCCGAGGGTGAGTCCTATGAACAGGAACACAACTCCAATGAAGTAGCCCACATCGCGCAAGTCTAATACACCGCGCGCCATGCTCAGGTAGTGCTCGTTCATTCCCAAGGTGCGTACGGTCAATTCCCAGCCAGAGAACTTGTATAAATCGGCCAAGGATTCAAATCCTAAATACATTCCGAAATTCAAGGCCACCCCAAGGACAAAGGCCACGACGTTGTTCGGCGTTAAGGCGCTCGCCATCAAGGCTACCGCAGTATAGGTAGCGCCTATGGCCAACAGACCTACAAAGGAACCTATGGCCGCGCCCCAGTCTAGGTTTCCGACCGGAGAACCCAACGTTCGAACGCTCCATAGATAGACAAGAGTGGGAAGAATGGAGAAGATCACGACCGTGAACGTCCCGAAGAACTTGGCCCAGATCAACTGCATTAATGAAATAGGACGCACGATGAGCAACTCCATCATCCCGGATTTGATCTCGTCGCTGAATACCCGCATACTAATGGCAGGTATGAGGAACAAGAAGACCCAAGGTGCCAATCCGAAATAGTTCTCTAGTGTGGCATAGCCGCCTTCCAAAATGTTGAACGGACCGTTAAACACCCACAGCAGTAGCCCGTTGATCAACAAGTAGATCCCAATAATCAAATACCCGAGAATGCCAGAGAAGTATACGTTGAGTTCTTTCTTGAGTTGTGCTATCATGGTTGTTGATCAAATAATTCTTCGCAGGTCCAAGCCTTTGGCTTGCCCGAAAATAAGGCTTTTGTCTGTGGCCACACCTCTTCAAAAACCGTGCTGTGTCTATAGGCGTTCAAATGCGCTTCCGATTCCCAGCGGCTGTAGGTAAAAAAGTGTTCATCGCTTCGCAACATCTTTACGCCAAGGCAGCCTTCTGCTCCTGCAATTTGTGCTTTGTACTTGTCGAATAGACGAATGAACGCCTCTCCTTCTTTACATTTTGGATCGATGGGCAATTGTACAATTCTTGTGATCATACAAAGTCAATTCTTACCCAGTCGTTAATGTTTAGCCCTAAGAGTTCGTTGGAGCCCTTGATGTGCTCCCCACCACTCTTACCAACGGCCACACATAACATGCCGTGCGCATCCCATACCCCGGCAATTTTACCTTGTGGAACCTCGCCAATGCGCTCATAGATCTTGGCAATACTTCTGTTACGAGAAGTTTCCACAGATGCGCGACGGCCTTTTTGATGGGCCTCGAAAAGGGTTCTTGAAATATTGGTAATACAGGTACCGTGGTGATCAATGTACACCACATTTCCACGAATGGCGTACTCATCCACCAACGGCGCTGATGTTTTGAGCTTTTTGATTTTGGTCAAACTTGGACCCAACAGATCCACCTTACCGCCTTCACTCAAATGCGCCGCGGCACTCGCGAACAGTCCGTGCACATCCATGGGGTCAATACCACGGATATCTAGAATTCGCGCGGCCATGATCTTCGCCTGCTCCAAGACACTGGCCAAGATGCCGTTGTTGGGCGCAAGAAAGAATTGGCCATCGGCCTTCATGCATATGTACTCCAAGCCCTCACGTGGCGCGCTGCCCACATACATGATGTGGATACTCCCCGGCGGAAATGCGGCGTAAGAACGCTTTAAAATAAAGGCTGCTTGCAACACATTGTGCGGCTCCACCTCGTGGCTAATGTCCACCCATTGCACCCCTTTAACGCGGCGAATAAACTGCGCTTTTGCGAGGGCCACGTTGGGATCTTTTAACCCGAAATCAGAAGTTGCTGTGATTACCGCCATAGAGGGACCAATGCCGCGTTGAGGATTGGTGAAAATGTAGTTACTTTGTCAAAAGTAAGGCAATTCCGCCTTCCATTTCATCTACAAAGCGAGCAGTAATTGACAGAACGCGTTTTTGAACTCAATGGAGCTGAACCGGCCCAGTTATATGGCCCCAGCAATACCTTTCTAAAACAGATCGGCGCCCACTTTCCGACGCTGAAAATCGTCGCACGCGGACACGCCATTAAGGTCTTGGGAGCCGACGATGTCCTTGACGAATTTGAAGATAAACTCGAGGCTATACTTGCCTATGTCAACGTTAATAAAACGCTGGATCAGAGAGCATTCGATCATTTGATCCAAGCGCAAGATGCCGCGAAGGTCAACCACACCCTGCTTAAAGACGAGATCATTCTTCATGGGCCCAACGGAAAAATCATCAAGGCAAAAACCGTCAACCAATACAAGCTCATCGAAGCTTCAGTAGAAAATGATTTGGTCTTTGCCGTGGGACCCGCGGGAACGGGAAAGACATATACAGCCGTGGCTTTGGCCGTGCGCGCACTGAAAAACCGTGAGGTTAGACGCATCATTATGACGCGCCCCGCCGTGGAAGCTGGAGAGAATCTGGGCTTTTTACCCGGGGATTTGAAGGAAAAATTGGACCCTTACCTCCAACCCTTATACGATGCCTTGCGTGATATGTTACCGAAGGAGAAGTTGGAGTATTTCCTAGAAAATAAAACCATTGAGATCGCGCCATTAGCGTTTATGCGTGGACGCACCTTGGACGATGCCTTCGTTATTCTTGACGAAAGCCAAAACACAACGACTTCACAGATGAAGATGTTCTTGACCCGTATGGGTGAGAACGCACGATTCATCATTACCGGAGATGCCTCTCAAATAGATTTGCCCAAACACCAGAAAAGTGGCTTGAAAGAAGCCTTATCTAAGCTGGAAGGGTTAAAGGGCATCGGTATAGTGAAGCTCGACGGGCGAGATGTCATTCGACACCCGCTAGTGAAACAGATAATTAAAGCATACGAACAAAAAGATTGATCATGAATCAAGAACCGGACTACCATTTCTCAGGACAAACCAAATTTTACCGCGGCAAAGTGCGCGACGTCTACACCATTGGTCAAGATGTATTGGTGATGGTGGCCTCGAACCGCATCTCCGCTTTTGATGTGGTCTTGCCACGCCCTATTCCTGGAAAAGGACAGGTATTGAATCAGATTGCAGAGCACTTTTTGGTGGCTACCGAGGATATTGTGCCTAACTGGCGCTTAGTCACTCCGGATCCACAAGTAACCATTGGCCACCGTGCAGAACCTTTCAAAGTTGAGATGGTCATCCGCGGTTACCTCGCCGGTCACGCGGCACGCACCTATAAAAGCGGCCTCCGTGAATTATGTGGGGTCGTATTGCCGGAAGGGATGAAGGAAAACGATGCTTTCCCTGAACCCATTATCACTCCGGCCACAAAGGCGGACCATGGCGCACACGATGAGGACATTTCTCGCGAGAACATCATCGCCAAGGGTATTGTGAGCGAAGCAGATTACGTGCAGCTCGAGGCCTATACACGTGCTTTGTTCGCGCGTGGCCAAGAGATGGCCGCAGCACAAGGTCTCATTCTAGTCGATACCAAATATGAATTCGGCAAGCTTGCCGACGGCACCATTGTTTTGATCGATGAGATCCACACCCCGGACAGCTCGCGCTATTTTTATGCGGAAGGATATGAAGAGCGCCAGGCTGCAGGCGAAGCGCAACGCCAATTGAGCAAAGAATTCGTTCGCGAATGGCTTATGGACAATGGCTTCCAAGGCAAAGAAGGTCAGCAGGTTCCTGAAATGACAGATGATTTTGTGGCGTTGGTGAGCAGCCGTTACCAAGAATTGTTCGAGCGCATTACCGGGAAAACTTTCCAACCTACCCCGGAAGAAGGCGCGGAAGAACGCATTAAATTGAACGTCGAGAAGTACTTGGCCACCTTCTGGGAATAGTCCTTACGGTGTTTGGCCTGGATTTTGAATATATGTAGGCATGAGAAAGCTACTTTGTTTGTTGGTACTATTGGGCGCTGGGTTGCAAGGCCATGCCCAGTTCAAGATCCTACGCTTCGGCGTGAAGGGCGGCGTGAACTATCCTCAAGCCAACATCAGTACACAAGACCTCATCGACCTGTACACCAACCAGAACTACGACATTTCCAACGTTCAAACCGACGTGACCAATGGGTTTAATTTCGGTGGAATCGCACGCATCGCTGTGCCATTGATTCCCGCATACATCCACGGTGAAGCGTTGTACACCCAGTTCGATCAAAACCTAATGATTGTCGACGGCGGTCAAACGGTGGACATGAGCACAACCGTGCAGCGTTTGGATTTCCCCATCAGCGCGGGGATGAAGTTCGGTCCTGCATGGGCCGGATTAGGCGCTACCCCTTCCATTCCTTTTGCCAATGCCAATGATATTTGGACGCCAGATGTAGAGGCGCAATTCACTTGGGGCTGGCACATACACGCGGGCTTGAAGCTGTGGAGATTGATGGGTGAGATCAAGTACGAAGGAGGCTTCGGCATGCTCGCACAAAACGTGGCCTACACGACCGACGCCGGTACGACGTACGACTTCAATCTAGATGCGCGCAACAGCCAACTCGTGGTGAGCGTCGCCTACCTTTTCAAATAACCCTTGCGGTAAAAATGCCCGATCACCCCGATGGTGTACGCATCACTGTCGAGATCGACCATGCGCTTTTTTAATTGGGCCCGGTTCAATCCATCAGTGCTCAGATAGAAATACGTGTATCCCAGTACGCGTCCGCCTTCGACAATAATGGCGCATTTCTCCTGCCCTTTGCGGCCGGGGCCCACCAAAATGGCTTCCTCAGGTAACATCGCCTTGCGCATGTCAAATAGCGCCATGCTTTGTTGCTCGGGCTTCCATTGCAACGGCTGTACGTTCTTTTCGTAATGCCCGCGGTCTTTATCTAACAGGAAGGTCGCCGGGTCTAATTTGTGCTCCATCATCAACCGCTGCAACCAAGGATAGAGCGACTTCGGGCTATCGAAATACAACGGCGGCAACTGATGGCGTACCGGAAATACTTTCACAAACTCCACGGTATGGCTCTTTCTCGGCTCAGGGAAGATCCCGTAATTCAGCAGCTTTTTCTTCTTGACCGCATTGTAGATGGGCCGGTGCAGCTCTACGGTCTTATGGAATAAAATCTCGGCAATAGCCTCGTTGCCTAGATCCTCAATCTCCAAACGTACCGCCTCGTTTTGCAGGGCCAGGGCTACCTTATTATCAGCGACGAAATGCCTGTTGATGCTGTTCTGTAAATCTTTACTTGAGCCGATGTAGATGATTTCATCGGCAGCGTTGAAGATGTAATATATACCCACCTTATTCTGCAAATCCCGCACCTGCTCCTTGAATGGATTCTTTTGTATGCTCGCCTCTCGTGCCACCTGAACTTCTTGGAATACTGACGTACGGTCCTTTTCAAACAGCACTTTGAGTAAGTCTAACGTAAGGCGAGCATCCCCTTCCGCGCGATGGCGTGCTGTATTAATTAGGCCCAATTCCTTGCTGACGGTCTTCAGCCCGTAGTTCTCCCAATCCGGAAAAATGCGTTCTGCATAGGGAATAGTATCGAGAGTAGCGCGATGGTAATCGAACCCTAGGGCGTCAAATTCTTGCTGAAAGACTCGATAGTCGAAACTGATATTATGAGCGACAAACGTGCAATCTTCGGTGATCTTCACCACCCGCTTGGCAAGCTCATAGAACTTCGGCGCGGTACGCACCATTTTATTGGTAATCCCCGTCAGTTTGGTGACATAGGGATCAATGGGTTTTTCGGGGTTGACCAGAGAGACGAATTGGTCCACAACCTCCCCATCTTCTAAAATGAAAATAGCGATGTCGATGATCTTTTCAGACCCAAAGGATCCGCCCGTACACTCTATATCTACTACCGCGAATTTCATGCGGAATAATGTCTAGCGCCAAAGATGGACGAACCTATGCGCACGTGTGTCGCGCCACATGCCAAGGCAATTTCATAATCACCGCTCATGCCCATGCTCAATACCTCCCAACCTCGGTCTGGGCCGTAGGTTTCAAAAGCGTTGTGCAAGGCAGTGAATTCTTCACGGATTTGGGCGTGATCGTCGGTAAATGTGGCCATGCCCATCAACCCGCGAACTCGGACGTTCGGGTATTGCCCCAACATTTGTACGACCTCTGCAAGCTCGTCCATATCAAAACCAAATTTGGTATCCTCTTGGGCAATGTGAACCTGCAAGGTGCAGTCAATAATGCGCCCCACCTTCGCGGCCTCCTTATCGAGTGCTGCCAAGACCTTTGGTCGGTCCACCCCGTGCACGAGATGCACAAAGGAGGCCATGTATTTGATTTTATTCGTCTGAATATGACCGATCATGTGCCAATGAATATCCTTCGGCATCACCTCATACTTCTGTGCCATCTCTTGGATTTTATTCTCCCCAAAATGGCGCTGATCTGCATCGTAGGCCTCCATCAACAACTCTACCGGCTTGGTCTTGCTCACCGCGATGAGTGTGGCTTTAGGCCCAATTTTAGTCCGTAAATCCTCTAAAGATTCTGCAATGGTCATTTGAACACGTGAAGCAATAATCCGCTTCTTAGTTTAGGCTCAATATACGTGCTCTTTGGAGGCATTGAACCCCTATTCTCGGCAATTTCTTTCAATAGTTTTACACTAACCGGAGGCAATCTGAACCCAAGGTTATACCCTCGTTTTCCCATCGCGGTACTCATGTCCACCTCACTCTGTCGCACGTACCTCAGCCTGCTATCATTGCGCTCATCGTGCACCTCAAACAAGGGCTTCAAAATACTGTCCAGCAACAACTGTGTAGCCAGTACTTCGTCTGCTGCCTTATCCTTATGAATCAAACCGTACCAACGGCCTTCCCAGTACATTTCGAAATTATGCTCGCCAAGCTCCGCGCTAGGACCATCAAGGGGAACCACCGAATAAGCAGTGCCCAAATCACTCACATCAAAAACGCGGTCCTCCAACTTCATCCAACGCTCAAAGGCCTGTATGCTCAGTTGTTTTTCGCTCATGAACATACACAGCACTCCTTGGGCCAATGGATTCTCCGGCCTGCCCTCAGCTACCCTCACCGAAGAGGCCAACCTGTGGTGCCCGTCGGCAATATACTTGGTGCCGGCCTGCTCAAAAAACTCCTGCAGTACCCCTACCCATTGTTCAGGGACAGGCCACAGTTGATGCAAGTAGCGATCCGTTGAGGAAAACTCATATTCTGGTCGGTCTAATTGTACCTCAGCCAAACATTGCTCATATGCCTCGTTCACAGAACCAAAAATGAGCACCGGCTCCGCCTGAAAACCCGTGGTATCGAGGTATTTCTCAAAGAGCTTCTCCCGACGTTCCAGTGTTTTTTCGTGCGGTAAGGTCTTGCCCTGCGCCACACTATCTGCATCCAACAAGCCAATGACCCCTAAAAACTCATGGGTCGGCGTTTTCTGACGGTACAAATAATAGGTGGCCAATTCTTCCTGCAAGAACACCCCTTCATCCATGAAGGCATCGAAACGCTCGCGCACCGCCTCAAAACGACGTTCGTAACTCGCCTCAGGCAGAGCGTTGGGATTAATGACGTGCAAGAAAGTATATGGATTGTTTTCCAGCTTGTCTTCAAGCTCGAAGGGCTCATAGCTGATGTACGAGCGTGTTGCAACCAAATACGCCTTGTCCCTTGTAGGACGGGTGGCTTTGAAGGGATGTAACATGTTGGTGGTTCTCTTTGGGTCCCTCCAAGGTACGCCGACCGCGCAATATTCCCCAACAAAAAAGCCCCGCTCCGCGGGGCTTTTTTAAGAATGCTAAATTTTTTGCCTTAGGCTTCGGCTGCTAAAGCGTCGATGTGCGCCGCAAGTTCAGTTCCGATGCGGTCCTGTGCCTCGCCTGTCGCAGCACCAATATGCGGCGTCAAGCTGATCTTTCCGTTCATCAACAATTTGATGGCTGGGGTTGGCTCGTTCTTGAACACATCCAATCCTGCACCGGCAACCTTACCGCTCTCAAGGGCATCCAACAACGCCTCTTCATTGATCACACCTCCACGAGCCGCGTTCAACAAGAATACGCCGTCCTTCATCTTGGCAAGTTCAGCCTCACCGATGAGATCCCCACCTGGAACGTGCAACGAGATGAAATCACTCTCTGCCAACACGCCTTCAAATCCTACGTTCTTACACGTGAAGGTCGCAGATTGCCCGTCAAAGAAATCAAGGCTTACCTCCACATCGTCATTGTGCATGTCCGAGAAAATCACTCGCATACCGGCACCAATAGCAAGTTTCGCTAAGGCCTGGCCGATACGACCGAAACCGATAATTCCTAAGGTGCGACCCTTGAGCTCAATACCGTTGGCATACGCTTTTTTCAATGCTGCGAACTGGGTATCACCATCCAAGGGCATTTGACGATTTGAATCGTGCATGAATCTGACCAACGAACGCATGTGCGCCATGACTAATTCTGCTACAGAATCTGATGAAGCTGCAGGTGTATTGAACACCTTCAACCCTTTGCTACGAGCGTACTCTACATCGATGTTGTCCATACCTACACCGCCACGGCCGATTCCCTTAATGGAAGGGCAAGCATCGATCAAGGCTTGACGGACAGTGGTCGCTGAGCGTACCAATACCACATCTACCTGGTGTTCGTTAATGTAGTTTTCTAGTTGGTCCTGAGCCACCTTCGTGGTGATCAGTTCGTGGCCAGAGGCTTCAATCGCCGCTGCGCCTGATGCAGAAATACCGTCGTTTGCTAAGACTTTCATGCGTGTTGTTTTTCTAATTCTTTCATACAATCTACCAATGCCTGAACGCTATCGAGGTCCAAGGCATTGTACATGGAAGCGCGGTAACCACCCACAGAGCGGTGTCCGTTGATTCCACTAATATTGGCTGCTTTCCAAAGTGCGTCGAACGCCTCTTTGTGTGCCGCCTCGTCCTTCAAAAGGAAACATGCGTTCATATTCGAGCGATCCTCAACCGCTGCCGTACCTACGAACAATGGGTTGCGATCTATTTCATCATAAATCAAATCCGCTTTGGCTTGGTTGCGAGCGGTAATGGCTTCAACACCACCCATCTCCTTCAACCAACGCAACGTCAACATGCTCACATACACAGAGAATACCGGAGGCGTGTTGAACATGCTCTCTTTCTCAATGTGCGTGGTATACTTTAACATCGTCGGGATGTAGCGTCCAGATTTCCCGAGGGCATCCTTGCGCACGATCACCAAAGTCGCTCCCGCCGGGCCCAAATTTTTCTGTGCGCCCGCGTAAATCAAATCGAATTTGCTCACATCTACAGGACGAGAGAAAATATCTGAGCTCATATCACAAATCACAGGAACGTCTGTTTCTGGGAACGACTTCATCTGTGTTCCGTAGATGGTATTGTTCGACGTGCAGTGGAAGTAATCCGCCGAAGGATCGATGCTGTACCCTTTTGGAATAAAATTGTAGTTCGCCTCCTTAGAAGAAGCAATAGCCTCTGCACTGCCTAATCCTACCGCTTCTTTCAACGCCTTGCTTGCCCAAGCCCCTGTGTCGAGGTATTGTGCTTTACCGGTTTCCGTCAAGAAGTTGTAGGCTACCATCGCGAACTGCAATGACGCACCCCCTTGAAGGAAGATTACCTCGTGGGTATCCGGCACGTTCAAGGTTTCTTTGACTAAGGCGACTGCCTCGTCCATCACGGCAACAAAATTCTTGCTGCGGTGTGAGATTTCAATGACAGACAATCCTAGTCCGTCAAAATCTAATAATGCTTTAGAAGCTTCTTCAAACACTTGGCCAGGAAGAATACATGGACCAGCGGAAAAATTGTGCGTTTTCATACGAGCAATTAAAGTGAGCGACAAAGGTAAAATGTCTATATACCTTAAGGCGTAATTGGCACAAAAAGTTTATATGATTTTTAACGGGTAATCAACAATTGGCCCCTTCCCTTACAAACGTATCAATAGTTACAGCTTTTCCGCTTCGTACACCTTAACTTTGAGGCATTGTTAAGAACCAAAATCCCATAACATGTCGAACGGAATTTTCAATGTACCTGTTGCTGCTAACGAGCCTATCTACGATTATGCACCAGGCACTCCTGAACGCGAAGCATTATTAGCCTCTTACAAAGCGCAATTCAACGCCCAAGTGGACGTACCCATGTACATCGGCGGTGAAGAAGTGCGCACGGGCAACACCGGTAACCTCACCCCTCCGCACGATCACCAACACGTGATCGGCACCTTCCACAAAGGCGATGCGAGCCACGTGGAAGCAGCCATTGAAGCGGCACTCGCAGCGAAAGACCGCTGGTCAAATATGCCTTGGGAACACCGCGCTTCTATTTTCTTGAAAGCCGCAGAATTGATCAGTGGGAAGTACCGCTATAAAATCAATGCAGCAACCATGTTGGCGCAAGGCAAGAACTGTTTCCAGAGTGAGATTGATTCCGTATGTGAATTGGCCGATTTCCTTCGCTTCAACGTCGAATACATGACGCAGATTTACAGCGAACAACCGGAGAGCTCTCCAGGGGTATGGAACCGCATGGAATATCGTCCACTTGAAGGTTTCGTTTTCGCCCTTACACCGTTCAACTTTACCGCCATCGCTGGTAACCTTCCTTCTTCGGCTGCCTTGATGGGCAACACCGTGGTTTGGAAACCGGCCAACTCGCAAATCTATTCTGCGAACGTGGTGATGGAAATCTTCCGCGAAGCGGGTCTGCCGGACGGCGTTATCAACCTTGTATACGTCAGTGGCCCAGTGGCCGGCGATGTGATTTTCGAGCACAAAGATTTTGCAGGTATTCACTTCACGGGATCTACAGGTGTGTTCCAAAACCTTTGGAAAACCATCGGAAATAACATCCACAAATACCGCTCGTACCCACGTATCGTTGGAGAAACTGGTGGTAAGGACTTCGTTGTAGCACACCCTTCTGCCAAGAGCAAGGAAGTGAGCACTGCCCTAAGCCGCGGTGCCTTCGAATTCCAAGGACAGAAATGTTCAGCAGCCTCACGTGCCTACATTCCACAGAGCATGTGGCCAGCAGTGAAAGAAGAACTATTGGCTGACCTCGCCACCTTCAAGATGGGAACCCCAGAAGATATGGGCAACTTTATCAATGCGGTCATCGATGAGAAAGCCTTCGACAAAATTGCTTCGTACATCGAGTACGTGAAAGAGCAGAGCGATGCTGAAATCATCGCTGGTGGTGGATACGACAAGAGCAAAGGGTACTTCATCGAGCCTACTGTAGTGGTGACTACCAATCCTAAGTTCCGCACCATGGTAGAAGAAATCTTCGGCCCTGTGTTGACCATCTATGTGTACGCTGATGCGGATTGGGACAGCATGCTTGACCTCGTGGACAGCACCTCTGAATATGCCTTGACCGGATCTATTTTCTCAGGCGATCGTTACATGGCCATTGAAGCCACCAACAGATTGGAGAATGCTGCAGGGAACTTCTACATCAACGACAAACCAACAGGTGCCGTTGTGGGACAGCAGCCGTTCGGTGGCGCACGTGGTTCAGGAACGAACGACAAGGCAGGATCTTACCTCAACCTATTGCGTTGGGTCAATGCCCGCACCATCAAGGAGACCTTAGTTCCTCCAACAGATTACCGTTACCCATTCCTCGGGTAAGACGAAAATTTTTTCGTCCTCTACATAAAAAAGGCGCCCTCGGGGCGCCTTTTTTTATCCTCTAAAATTGTTGATTTCGCTTTTTGGCAGGTAGACCACCTTCTTCGTTTCAAAGAATTCGCCGTCGAAATGTCTAGACAATGCAGAAATTCGAGCCTTAAGTGGGCCCAATTCTTCCGCCAAATCACCGCCTTTCAGATACAAGAGCCCGTTCACACGATCGGGGTCCAAATTCTTCGATGCAATCTTACCCTTAATCCAAGGTAAGAAGCGTTGCATGTGGGTCACCGCACGGCTCACCACAAAATCGTAGGGGCCTTTGAACTGCTCCGCACGTCCGTGAGATGCCTTAATATTTTCCAAACCTAGGGCCTCAGCCACTGCCTCGACCACCTTGATTTTCTTTCCGATGGAATCTACCAAATGGAATTGGGTCTCTGGAAAAAGAATGGCCAACGGAATACCAGGAAAGCCTCCACCCGTGCCAACGTCCAAGACTTTTTGTCCCGGCTTGAAGGAGTAGATTTTGGCGATGCCTAGGGAATGCAATACGTGCTTTTCGTAAAAGCTGTCCATATCCTTGCGAGAGATCACATTGATCTTCGCATTCCATTCCGTGTAGAGGTCAAATAGCGCAGCGAATTGGTCCTGCTGCTTCTGGGACAACCCAGGAAAATGACCATAAATGAGTTCTACTGTTTGCATGGGCCAAAGATAGCGTGGGTGCCGTACTTTTGCGCTACATGAAGTTCACCTTATTACATACGGACGATAAAAGTTCCGCAAGAGCCGGAACCCTCGGGACCGACCACGGCACCATACAAACCCCCATCTTTATGCCGGTGGGCACTGCTGGGACGGTCAAAGGCGTGCATACCAAGGACCTCAAGGAGGATACCAAGGCCCAAATCATCCTAGGGAACACCTACCACCTTTTTCTGCGACCCGGTACAGAAATTTTAAAAGCAGCGGGTGGACTCCACAAATTCAACGGCTGGGACCGCCCCATCCTCACAGATAGTGGCGGCTACCAAGTATATAGTCTCGCAAATCAACGCAAGATCACCGAGGAAGGTGCCACCTTCGCCAGCCACATCGACGGGACCAAACATTTGTTCACCCCAGAACGTGTCATGGACATCCAGCGCGAAATTGGCGCAGATATCATCATGGCCTTCGACGAATGTCCCCCATATCCGTCCACCTATGAATACGCAAAGGACAGCATGCACATGACCCATCGCTGGCTCGATCGCTGCTTCGACCGCTTGGACCAGGTGGATCCGCTCTATGGATACTCACAAAGCCTTTTTCCTATCGTTCAAGGCTCCACCTATGACGACCTGCGCGATGAAAGCGCAGAATATATCGCCAGCAAAAATGCAGATGGCAATGCCATTGGTGGATTGAGCGTGGGCGAGCCTGCCGAGGAAATGTACAAACATGCCGCAGGCGCTTGCCGCATTCTACCCGCAGACAAGCCCAGGTATTTGATGGGCGTAGGTACACCAGCCAATATTTTGGAAAACATTTCGTTGGGAGTAGATATGTTCGATTGTGTCATGCCCACGAGAAACGGCCGAAACGGCCAAATTTTCACCAGCGAAGGAATTATCAACCTCCGCAATAAGAAATGGGAAAATGTCCATGAACCGCTCGACCCCAATGGCACGAGCTTCGTCGACTCACAATATACCCTCGCCTATGTGCGCCACCTGATTCACAGCAAAGAATCCTTGGGCGCCCAAATTGCTTCTATGCATAACATCAGGTTCTACCTTTGGTTGGTAGAGCAAGCCCGCGAACACATCATCGCTGGGGATTTTGCAAGCTGGAAGAACCAAATGATTCCTAAATTGGAACAAAGACTCTAAGAAGGTGAGAAAATTGGATTGGTACATATTGCGCAAATTCTTGGGCAGCTTCGTGCTGACCATGGTGCTCATCCTGTCCATCGCCATCGTCTTTGATATCAGCGAAAAATTGGACGATTTCCAAAACGGCGCTGAACTCCACGAAATCATTTTCGATTACTATGTGAATTTCGTCGCCTTTTACGGCAATCTCTTCAGCGCGCTGATCCTATTCATTTCCACCATTTGGTTTACCTCGCGCATTACTGCGAACTCTGAAATTGTGGCCATCTTGACCTCTGGAACCAGCTTTAGACGTCTACTGCGTCCCTATTGGATTGGCGCAACCGTCATCTGTTTGATCAGCCTCGCCCTAAACCACTTGGTCGTGCCACAGACCAACATTAAACGCATAGCCTTCGAGGAGAGATATGTGACCGGGGTGAACAGACCCATCAACCAAAAGGTCCACCGCCAAGTCCTTCCCGGCCATTATGTCTACTTCGAAACCTTCTCTGGAACGCGTCACAGCGGGTACCAATTCACTTATGAAGTCTTCGAAGACCATAAGCTCGCCAGCAAACTCAGCGCAGATTTCGTTCGTCTCGATACCGCCATTGGAAAGTGGCGCCTCGACAACTACCGCCTACGCACCCTAGATTCCCTAGGGCAAGAACACATCCTATCCGGGCGACGTCTCGACACTGCTTTATCCTTTACCTCGGAGCAAATCGCTCCAAAACTCAACTCCATCGCGACCATGAACAGTCGTGAGCTCAGCAAATTCATTGCTCAAGAGGAAATCACAGGCAACGAAAACATCGCCTCTTACCAAATGGAAATGCAAAGACGCTCCTCCTACCCCTTGAGCGCCTACGTCTTTGTCCTCCTTGCCGTAGCCCTCGCCAGTCAAAAAAGACGCGGTGGACTCGGCATCAATATTGCCATCGGACTGGTGCTCAGCGCCATCTACATCTTCAGCATGCAAATCTCCCAAACCTTTGCTACCACTGGCATATTAAGCACTGACGGTTGGCTCGGGAAGACCTTGCTTTGGATCACCATCCAGCCGGCCGAATTCGCCATCTGGATCCCCAACATTCTGTTCGCAGGTGTGGCGATTTGGCGCTACATTGTTGCTCCGAAATAATAGGATATGAACTTCGAAAAAGGATCACATCTGCGCGACCAGCTCAGCCTACACTTCATCGTGTTTATCTGGGGCTTTACCGCCATCCTAGGCCGATATATCAGTGTTGATGCCGTTTCCCTGGTCTTTAACCGAACGGCAATGACTACCGTGGCCATCGCATTGTTCATGTTTTGGAAAAAGCGTCCCTTCCGCGCCTCTTGGAAAGAAATAGGCTTCATGGCATTGTGCGGCATTCTCATTGCCACCCACTGGATCACCTTTTTCGGCGCCATTAAAATTGCAAACATCAGCCTCACACTAGCCGGAATTTCCACCGGCGCCCTATGGTCAGCGCTACTAAAACCAGTGCTCGACAAGGGCAAGATTGATATCATCGAACTCCTCCTCGGGGCAATTGTCGTGGTGGGCGTTGTCGTTATTTTCTATGAAACACCGGACGCAGCTAACCTACGCTATTATGAGTTTTTAGGCTTGAAGGTGACCAATTATCAACTTGGCGTCCTCATCGCCCTGATCAGCGCATCATTAAGTGCATCGTTTAGCATCCTGAACAAACAATTGGTCGCACGATACCCCCTCCCTGTCCAAGTCACCTTCTGGGAACTGGGCTTCGCCTTCATAGGCGTGGGCCTCTACGACCTAATCTTTGGCTCGCACAACCCTATGACCCTGTGGATCACCACGACTAGCGACTGGTACTTCATGGCCATTCTCGCTCTGCTCTGCACGGCATACCCCTTCATCCAAAGCGTTGAATTACTCAAGCGAATGAGCCCATTTTCCGTGATGCTCGCCATCAACCTTGAACCCGTCTATGGCATAGGTTTAGCCGCCCTAATTTTCGGGGCACAAGAAAACATGACCCCTACCTTTTACATAGGCGTTGTAGTGATTTTAGCTACCGTTATCGCAAATGGAATAATAAAGGCGCAAAAAAGGAAGTCCCTCTCCTAAGGACTTTGTATTTTGCACGACCGATTCAGAATGTAACTATGGACTATCTTTCATTTGAAAAACCCATTGAAGAGCTTGAAAATCAGCTAACAAAGGCCTTAGAACTCGCCGACGAGACCGGTGTAGATATGGCCAAGACCATTACTGATATTCAACAAAAACTCGACGACGCGAAGAAGGAAATCTACAGCAACCTAAGCGCTTGGGAACGTGTACAATTATCGCGTCACCCACAACGTCCCTACACCATGGCCTATATCAACGCCTTGACCCAAGGGGATTTCATCGAAATGCACGGCGACCGCGGTGTGAAAGATGATAAAGCGATGGTAGGCGGTTGGGGAACCATTGATGGCAAGAGCTACATGTTCATCGGCCAACAAAAAGGCGTGAACACCAAGATGCGTCAATACCGCAACTTTGGTATGGCCAACCCAGAAGGGTACCGCAAAGCCTTGCGTCTAATGAAGCAGGCTGAAAAATTTGGTCGCCCTATCGTTACGTTGATCGACACCCCCGGAGCTTTTCCAGGACTCGAAGCGGAGGAACGCGGGCAAGGTGAAGCCATTGCCAAGAACATTATGGAAATGGCCCGCCTAAAAGTACCGGTCATTTGTATCATCATCGGAGAAGGTGCCTCAGGAGGTGCCATCGGAATCGGTGTTGGCGATAAAGTCCTCATGCTAGAGAACACTTGGTATAGCGTCATCTCCCCAGAAAGCTGTTCTTCCATCCTTTGGAGAAGCTGGGATTACAAAGAGACCGCTGCTGAAGTATTGAAGCTGACGGCGAAAGACATGAAGAAAAACGGCCTCATTGACGGCATTATCAAAGAACCTCTCGGCGGTGCACATGCCAACCCAGAGGCGATGTTCGAGATCGTCAAGCGTGAGATCGTGAAGCATACCAAGGCGCTCGAAAAAATGAGCACCGAAGACCTAGTCGCTGCGAGAATGGAGAAATTCTTTGCAATGGGCGTCTACGAAGAGTAACTTAGAAGAATGGCAGAACAAAGAGCAAATCAACCCAATGCCGGACGTAATTCCGGAGCCCTCGTCAACTTGACGGCTGGAGGTCGCGTACCCCCACAAGCCGTTGATTTGGAGGAAGCTGTTTTGGGGGCCTTGCTCATTGATAAAAATGCCCTCTCAAAAATTGTCGACATCCTCCACGACGGTGCGTTCTACAACGAAAAGCACCAGCACATTTTCAAATCAGTCGTGCGACTTTTCGGTGAAAATCAACCCGTTGATATCCTCACCGTAGCTTCGGATTTGCGTAAAGAAGGACTGATGAAGCAGGCCGGTGGCGAAGTGTATTTGGCCCAATTAAGCCAAAAGGTCAGCTCGGCCGCTCACATTGAGTACCACGCCCGCATCATTATCCAAAAGCACATTCAACGTGAACTCATTCGAATCTCGAGTGAAATCATCGAGAGTGCCTTCGACGAAACGACCGATGTTCTCGAGCTGCTGGATAGCTCAGAACAAAAATTATTTGAAGTCGCCCAAGGAAACTTGAAGCGCAACTACGAGAGCTCCGAAGCGTTGATTCGTCAAGCCCTTGAGCGTATTGAACACATCAGTAAACAGGAAGGTCTTTCTGGAGTACCCTCAGGTTTCTCTGATCTTGACCGTATCACTTCAGGCTGGCAACCGTCGGATTTGATCATCCTCGCTGCCCGTCCTGGTATGGGTAAAACAGCCTTCGTATTGTCCATGGCAAGAAACATGGCAATCGAACACGATAAAAAGGTCGCGATCTTCTCTTTGGAGATGTCAAGTGTCCAATTAATCACCCGTATCATCTCCTCCGAAACAGGCCTCAACTCTGAAAAACTCAGAAAAGGTGACTTGACGGATTACGAATGGAAGAATCTCACCTCCGGTGTGGTCGACCTTGAAAAAGCCAAGTTGTTTATTGACGATACCCCGGCCCTCAGCGTCTTTGACCTGCGCGCCAAAGTGCGTCGTCTAGCCTCGACCCAAGGCCTCGATGTGATCATCATCGATTACCTTCAGCTCATGACCGTCGGCGGCTCCAAAGCGCAAGGAAACCGCGAACAAGAAATCTCAACCATTTCTCGTTCGTTAAAATCCATTGCCAAAGAATTGAATGTACCGGTCATCGCACTTTCGCAGTTATCTCGTGCCGTTGAAACGCGTTCCACTTCGAAACGCCCTATGCTTTCCGACCTTCGTGAATCTGGAGCGATTGAGCAGGATGCCGATATCGTAAGTTTTATCTACCGTCCTCAGTACTATCAAATCGAAGAGTGGGAAGACGGCTCACCCTGTGAGAACGAGGCAGAAATCATCATCGCGAAACACCGTAACGGTTCCTTGGACGACGTTCGTCTGCGCTTTATCGGGGAATTGGCCAAATTCGCCAACAAAGAACAGGGCTCTACCATGATTATGGAGAGTAAAATGAACGACTCAAGCGGCTTCGGAAGTCCTATGGACGGTCCTTCAGGCTACCCGGATCTTCCTACCCCGGATGCGGGAGACGTTCCGTTCTAAGCGCATGTTCGGCATACCTTTGCATCGCTTTTTTCTACTATTCATTTTCTCGGTCCAATTCCTGCACGCCCAAATCCTCGTGCCTATGGACGAAAGCAACCAACGCGACCACCTTCGCGCCTATGGCCTGATGTATTCCGCCATTGAGCAAGGGTACAACTGCCACTGGCTTCTGAATTACCGCGGCGGATCCTTCGCCATCCTCAACGCAGATCAAAACATCGTTCGCGAAGCCATCAAACGCGGCGTATCCTACGAAAGCACCTCCGAAGGGGTGTTGCTCACTATCATGGAATCCCTTCAAAGCCCGGCAGAAAACACCAACACTGTCGAACTTCAGAAAGTCCCCAAGATCGCCGTCTATTCACCGCCAGGTGCACAACCTTGGGACGATGCCGTCACCATGGTGCTCACCTACGCCGACATTCCCTTCACCACCATCTACGACCAAGAAATCCTCGACGGTACCCTCGAGGACTACCAATGGCTGCACCTTCACCACGAAGATTTTACAGGTCAATACGGTAAATTCTATGGCTCCTACAGAGATGCCGCTTGGTACATCAATCAAAAGGCCTCTTTCGAAGCGGCGGCTAGAGAGATGGGGTATGCCAAGGTTTCACAACAAAAAGGTGCCGTCGCACAATCCATCGCAGCCTACGTGAACTCAGGTGGATTCCTATTTGCCATGTGTAGCGCTACCGACAGCTATGATATCGCCCTTGCGGCCATCAACACCGATATCTGTGAACCTATGTTTGACGGCGACGGCATGGCCCCTGGAGCAGCATATGCTTTAGATTATTCGGCCACCTTCGCCTTCGATAATTTCGAGTTGTTCACGAACCCCATGCGCTACGAATATTCTAACATCGATATTACCGAGCAGCGCGTGCGGAGCATGAAAGAGGCTCAGGACTTTTTTGAGTTGTTTGACTTCAGTGCGAAGTACGACGTAGTGCCGACAATCTTGGTACAGAACCATACAGATTTAGTCCGTGGATTCTACGGCCAAACCACTGCCTACCGCCCAGCTACCATCAAGCCAAGCACCACCATTTTAGGCAAGAGTGTGATCGATGGTGCCGCACGATACATACACGGTAGCTATGGCGAAGGATATTGGACCTTTTACGGCGGACACGATCCCGAGGATTACCAACACAGAGTAGGTGATCCCCCTACAGATCTGAACAACCACCCCAACAGTCCTGGCTACAGATTAATTCTGAATAATATTCTTTTCCCTGCCGCGAAGAAACCGCCACAGAAGACCTAGTTGAACAAGGTCCAGCGAGCACTCACCTGCACCCATCGATCTGAGCGAGGTGTGCTGCCGTAGGCATAATAGGTATATGGTGCCAATCCTTCCAAAGCATTGATGATTCGTACTGCCCCTACGAAATTGGCAATACGTGCTTCAAAATAAGTGGTCGCCCATGGATAGCTCCCGGCCAAATAATCAGTCTGCATGGCCCAGATAGGCACACCCACCAAATACGTTGGCGCAAAGAATGCATCCTCCACACTAATAGTAATACCCGCCTTCCATTCAAACTTCGTACCGATACTCGTCTTGTAATTCACCTCTGTGAATCCACCCCAATTAGGCGTAGCAAAGCCTCCAAATGAAGATTTGTAAGCACCATACCCTTGAACACATGCATTCCAACCCTCGTCATTACTGCTCACACCGAGCTGAACTCGACCGTACATTCC
>JAURAE010000129.1 GCA_030829675.1 Schleiferiaceae bacterium | reverse complement strand
TTTATCTGGTGCGATAGTGCTGTCGTAGGCTTCGATACTTACATAACCAGTGGTTTTGTTTGATGCGAAGAATACTTTTCCGTCGCCGTAGATCTTACCGTTGGTTGGATCGTTGGTTACAGGAAGGTATGCTTTATGTTCCGTGTAGGTCATTGAATCTGTTGTCCAGTCCATCGTACCCTTCCAGATCAATGCAGTATCCGTGTATTCAGTAACATCATAGTTCGGGTGGTCGAAAGAAAGACCCCAGAACGTACCGCCGTCCACGTAAGAGTTCTCTAGCGTCAAGTGACCGCCAGTAGTATCTACAGACATGCTGGTGGTAGTGTTGTCCATTTTATGCGTACCCATCAAAGCACCACCCCATGAACCCGCGTTTGTTCCTGCAAGGGTAGGTGCCCAGACAGAGATGCTAGCGTTTAGTGGGTTAGTGTTTCCGCTTTCGTTCAAGATACCGATGTGTGGGTAACGAGCGAAACCTGGGTAAGCGTAACCGCTCAAGTTCGGGTTGTAGACTGGACCAGCGTTTGCAGTCCAAGTAGAACCGCCGTTAGTTGAATAGTCAAAACGCAAACTTCCTGAGCTATTATCACCGTTAGTACCGTAATCTGAACGGTGCAAGAAAACGATGGTATTCAAATCTTCGTCCGCCCAAATGTTCGTCTTAGGTCCGAAACCGGTTCCGTACACGTTTGGTGCGGTACCAATAGCTACAGCAGAGCTCTGCTTGTTAGCACTGGTATTGTAAGGAATGCCATCTGCATGATTAGCTACATACATTTCGGCACTTCTTCCGAGGTCAACTTGTGCCTCTTGTGCTGTGGCGCCGATGACGCTCAATCCAGCAAATGCGAGTAGAAGTCTTTTCATATATTTAAGGTGTTTTTGTGTCGAGTAAATATAACGGATTGTCTTGAAAATAGGAGGGTCAACCGAGGATTTCCCGATATAAATGGTGGATTACTGCACCGATGGACTCTGAAGAGAGTGCATCGAACTTTCCTACGGGGGCTTTTTCCGCCCGGATGATTGATTTCATTTGATCTATCAATGCTTCCCGAGTATCGGCAATTAATACTCCTTTATCGTACCAAGGTGCTCCTCCAAAAAAGCTTTTTGAAATGGCCCATAGCCCGGCAGTCCTTGCCTCAAATACGGTGATGCCAAAGGTCTCGTAATGGCTGTGTAAAACCAGCGCGTCGTGATTTGGGAGCAATTGCAGCACCTCTTCGTTTGTTTTTCTCCCGTGCACCCAAACATTGGGCAAGGTACGTGCTAGGCCTTGTAAGCGCTCGAGATCAGGACCTCCGCCGTAAAAGTGCAGCTCAGCCTGGGCTTGGGGGAGTTGTTGGAAGCACTCCAAAATGATTTCTTGCGCTTTCGTTTCAAACACCACATCGGCAACTACGCAAAAGCTGAAGCTTGACGGAGAGGAAGTACGCTCTTTCGCCGCAGTAGAAATGATGTTCGGTAGGATGTTGATGTTTTGATTTCCCGAAATTTCGGACAGTCCTTCACTGAGCGCAGGGCTGATGCAGGTGAGTCTATGGTGTCGTTGAAAGTACCAGCGTGCGGCCTTTAATTTCCAACCTTGAAGTAAGGGCAATCGATTGTTTAAGAAGGCGCTGCCGTGCTCGGTATGAATGGTTTTAATGCCTTTTAATCGGGCATACCACAACAGCGGGAGCAGGTCGGGCGCATAGCAATGAAAGTGCACAATATCGGGGCGGTCAAGGGCAATGCGTGCGGTCATTGCGCCAAACTTGGCCACTTGACTCATGCGTCGTGCTCCATAGATCTGAATGCCGCCCTGCTCTTCTAATTTGTCGTTTGAATTCACAAAGCCCAGTACCAAAGGTGCATCGGAAGTTGCTTCGATGTGCTTTTGGACGAAAATACCGTTCTGTGGATCCGATGCGTGCGGATACCACTTCACCACATGTAAAACCTTCGGGTCTTTACTCATGCCTACAAGGTACGCTAGTGAAGGGTATTTAAAAAAGCATTGAGCTGGGCCAATTCTTCTCCGGTCAGCCCCAGCCCTCGCACTTTATTATACGTCCTAAGTACGGTATCTAGATCGGCATAGCTGCCGTCGTGCATGTAGGGATAGGTGAGGGCAATGCCTCTGAGGGTAGGGATTTTGAAGGCGCCGCTATCTTCTGCGTTGTTGGTGAGGTTCATTCTGCCGTAATCTGCATTCGTGGGCAAACCATTGGTCGCGATGGCAAATGAGCTCAGCTGAGGTCCGCTGTGGCAAGTAGAACAATGTGTTTTGAACAGGTCATAACCGGCGCGTGACTTTTCATCGAGGGCATAGTAATCTCCACTTAACCATTGGTCGTACGGGCTGTCGTAGTGTTGAAGCCCTCCCATGTAATGGGCAAGGGCAGTAATGAATTGGGCATCTGTGATGGGCTGTGATCCGAAGGCTTCACTGAATTCCAGCATATAGGAAGGGTCGTCCATGAGACCTTCGACCACATTGTGGAGTTCGCGGCCAAATTCGTGTCTGTTATTGATGGGAACAAAGGAGCTGAGTTCTAGGTTTCGTACGCCCCCTTCCGCAAAAAAGTAAGGATGCCAGGCCAAATTCACTAGAGCACTCGCATTGCGCTGGGTGGGTGTTCCTTCGAGTCCTATGGAAAGTGCCTTGCCGGGATCTGAGAAATAGGCATCCGCTTTGTGGCAGCTCGCGCAACTGATCGTGCTGTCGATGCTGAGGTTTGGGTCGTTAAAGAGTTTTTGGCCCAGGGCTATGGTGTGTTCGCTGCGAGCGAAGCGATCTCCACCCGTGTACGTTGGGGGTCCCGCGTAGGCGGGGCCCGAAATAGGGATTTCTTCTACCGCAGTGTGGCACTGCCATAAGAGGAGGGGTAGGAGGAGATAAGAGAATCGGGCCATGAAATAAAGGTACACAATACCTTCTCTGTGGCATCAGACAATTCTCACGCAATGATGAGTAATTGTCCAAAGTACATTACATTAGGGACGAAACTTAAAAGACACACTCATGCTCAATACAACAGATTATATTGTTGTAGCACTTTATTTCGTCGCGGTCTTCGTGATTGCTTTTAGGAGCGGTTCGAAAAAGAGCGAAAATGGCGAAGCTGCGGATTACTTCCTCGGCGGGCGAAACCTGGGTTGGTTCGTTATCGGTGCTTCATTATTTGCTTCTAATATTGGTTCAGAACACTTGGTCGGCTTAGCGGGTCAGGGAGCTTCTGGAGAATTAGTCGCGGGCCA
>JAURAE010000128.1 GCA_030829675.1 Schleiferiaceae bacterium | reverse complement strand
GTTGCAGGTTGGGAGCACAACTTCGAATATCCCGTACGCATCAAATTAGAGACCTATTACCAATACTTATGGGATGTGCCCGTAGAAATGATTCCATCTTACTTCTCTTTAGTGAATGGCGGTACTGGCTTTGGACGTCTATGGGCAGAGCCATTGGAGAATGGAGGTACAGGCCGAAACTACGGGGTGGAATTCACCGCTGAGCATTACTACCGCAACGGATTCTATAGTTTGTTTACCGGTTCATTGTTCGACGCGAAATACAAAGGCTCGAAAAATATGGCAGCTGCCGGTACAGGCTCTGCAGATGATATATGGGTGAACACCACCTTCAATGGACGTTATGCCTTCAACTTTATTATGGCAAAGAACTTCCAGTTGAGTAAATATGGAGTGTTGAACCTTGGTACAAAGGTGAGCTCCATCGGTGGACGTTGGTTCGGAGATATTGATCCTACGGCCTCTGCCATAGGTTCGGAAATTGAATTCTTTGATGATCCTACCTTCAACAGCAATCAATACCGTCCGTACTTCCGTCTAGATTTCAAGGTGGGGTACAAGTGGAACTTCATGAACCTAGCACACGAGTTCGCTTTGGACATTTCCAACATCACCAACAATAAGAATATCTTGACCTTGACCTATTTGCCGGAAACGGGTGAGATCGCTGAGAATTATCAGCTTGGACTCTTCCCAGTCTTCTATTACAAGATGGATTTCTAGGAATATCGAATAAATGAAAAGCCCCGCTTCAAGCGGGGCTTTTTTATGCTTAAGATTTGCGGTAGAACCGGTGCACTACCTCATCGTGCTCGATGCTAAAGAAACCGTAATGTGAGGCGTAGGTGATCTTTGGATTTGAAGGTACCTCGATCTCGTTGTTGGAGTAGAGGGCTTCATGTTCTAATTGGCCCGTTTTATCAAACTTCTGACCCTTAAAGGTGTGGCCGTCCACTTCGCTGATATAAAACCAAGCACCTTCTCCCAGACCACCAAGCCATTGGGCAGAGGCAGGCAAGCTTGAGGGACGCTCAGGCTCGGCAATATCCCCGTGAATGCTATCGTCGGGACGAGAATCCGTGTATTTGGTAAAGGCACTTTCTAACAAGCCTGCACTGAGATCAGCCATGCTGTGTCGACGGCTTTTGTCCAAGAATTGTAGCGTGCCGCCTTCAAAACTGTAAATAGTATCCTGAGTTTTTGCTGCGACCACATTAAACAATGGCGTAGGGCGAACAGTCAATGGATATTTAAGCTTTGTGCCTACGGTCCCGTCTTCGCTCGAAGCTTTAATGGTTTCCGTTACGTAGCGGGCGCAGTTGCTAGCGCTCTTATACAGACCGTTGTACGGGAAATAGCCTTTCATGACCATTTCATCAGCGTACTTCTTGGCCTTGATATAATCTATGGATTTACTCACGGAGAAAACCAAAGGTCCAACACCGTGCGTGTATTTTGCTTTGCGTTCTAGTTCCGCAGCGATCTCTTCTACATTCATCAAATCCTTTTCCTCGTTAAACACTGCTTTGGTGCTCAATGCCAGTTCAGGATCGGTGTATTTACTGCGCGCACGCCCAAAACCACGTGGAGTGATGTAGCGTCCAAAGTCATAATAAATGACTTCGTGTGTTTGTGGATTTATCAAACAAACCGCAGCATGACCTACTCTAAAATTTAGATTCTTGATCAATCCAGCCTTTCGCAAGAAGATTGGGAGGCTCTCATCTGCTCGCGCAGTACACTGAGGCCAAGCAATAACAATGGCAGTATCTAGATAAGACATTCGCTGAGAATAAATCTAAGAGTAAAAATAGGGTAAAAACCAAAAGTTAAATTCTGGTTAACCCATCATTTTCAACAATTCATCATAGTCCATAACGGTAAAGTCCGCGCCTGCACTGCGCAGCTCTTCGTCGGTCTTGCTTGTTCTTATACCTATGACGGTCGCACCGCAAGCTTTGCCGGCAGCAACACCGGAGGAGGTATCTTCAATAACCCAAAGCCTATTGGGTTCAATTTTCAGGGGTTCCCATGGTTTTAAGCACTCCAAGAAGATGTCGGGATTAGGTTTGCCACGCTCCACACATTCGGCACTGCGCCAATGACTTAAGTAAAGATGTAGTCCCAACGCTTCAATGACAAAACGAGCATTTTCCTTGGTGCCCATGGTCCCTACAGCCATGGGGATGTTAAGGTCCCTAAGATGATCTAAGAAGGCCATCAGGCCTTTTACGGGCTCTATAAGTGGCGCGTATAATTCTCGATACTTGGCCTCCTTTTCTTCAGCAATTCGCTCGGCATCTTCCGCAGAAGTAGGCCCAAAATATTTCTGACAGATCTCAAAATTTGTCCCATGCAGGTCCGCGATAATGGCTTCTCTTGATGTAGGACCGCCATATTTTATTGAAATGGCCAACCAAGCATCAATGTGCACGTGGTAATTATCGACCAACGTGCCGTCCATGTCGAAAATGACAGATGCAGGTGGGGCCAATTTTTTCATCTAAGGCAATGAGAATATGGTATACTCATCCAAATGCAGCGTACCCGTGGGTAGCTTGGTAAAGGTCCGTAGTGTCATTGCGCCCGTAGGTACATCACGTCCTTCAGCTTGTGGATCCCAGCATTGGGTAGCGGGACCAGAGAATAACTCATTCCCCCAACGGTCATAAATAGCATAGGAGGTACGTTCAGGCATAGAGCTCGTAATACAGTACAGGTCATTTACCCCATCACCATTTGGTGTGAACGCGGTGGGGACATACATTAAAATATCGTCCAAACAATCCACTTCCAACACACTATGAATGGTATCTAGGTTGTTGCAGCTGTCGATGGCGACCAGGGTGAGCTCATGTACGCCTGCAAAGGGGAAGAGGGTATCCAGGCTCGGCTGCATGTAGGTCGCACCGCCCAATTCTAATGAGATGAACGCCGTGTACCCGTACGCCGTCAGCGTGTAGTTAGGGCATCCATATCCTTCGTCGACATAGGGCTCAGGAATTAATCGGAAATACAAACTATCCTCAGAGATACACCCATTGATGTCGGTAGCTACATAGGGATACCAAGCGGTGCTGTCGAGCTGAATGACAGTTGTATGAGTATCTAGTGTTGTCCAATACAGATCGGCCAATACAGGCGAGCTGAAATCCACAACCATAGAATCACAAAATGCCGTATCGCGGTACGACGGATCGAACAAAGAACCATTTTTGAGGTAGATGCTATCGGTGAATTGGCAATCGCCTACATCTACCA
>JAURAE010000127.1 GCA_030829675.1 Schleiferiaceae bacterium | reverse complement strand
GAGGGCATTGAGGTTACTCCTTCGGAAGTGCGTTCTTTTTATGAGAGCTTACCGGCGGATAGTGTCCCTTTGATAAACGCAGAGGTGGAAATCAGCCAGATTGTGAAATATCCTGAGGTTTCAAAGGAGGCAGAGCAAGAGGTCATTGACAAGTTAACGAATCTTAAAGGGCGCATTGAGAACGGAACGAGCTTCTCGTCCATGGCCATTCTGTACAGTGAGGATCCAGGTTCGAATAAAAAAGGAGGCGAATACAAGGGCATTCAACGCGGTGTATTTGTTAAGGAGTTCGAGGCTGTAGCTTTCAATCTTCGCAAAGGAGAAATCAGCGTTCCATTCAAAACGGAATTTGGGTATCATATTGTCCAATTATTAGAGAAGCGGGGAGAGGAATTGGACCTTCGTCACATTCTCATTAAACCAAAGTTGAGCCAAGAAGATTTACAAGAAGCCAAGGCCTTCTTGGACAGTGTTTCTAGTGCCATTTCTGCAGGTGAATTGACCTTTGAAGAGGCAGCACGCCGTTATAGTGAAGACGAGAATACTCGGTTTAATGGCGGTAAGATGAGTAACTTCCAGAATGGGAATAATAAATTCGAAATCAGTCAGTTAGACCGTACTTTATTCGGGATGGTAAACAGTTTAGCACCTGGCGAGATTTCAGAATCTTCTTTCTTTGTATCGGATGACCAGCGCGAAGCATTCCGCATCATTAAACTTGATAAAAAGTATGAGCCGCACCGTGCGAACCTAGATCTTGATTTTACGCGAATCAAGGGATTTGCCCTTCAAGAAAAGCAGGCGCGCACGGTGGACGAGTGGAAGGAAGAAAAACTTCAAGAGACCTTCGTTCGAGTGAATTCAGGCTACTATCCTTGTGATGAATACTTAGAAGGTTGGAATTCAAATAATGACTGATCAGCAAATTATAGCCATACTCGAGTCCGCTCCGGAGCGAATCAAAGCCTTTAAGGCGGAGATCGCTAAGGTGATTATTGGACAAGAAGAAGCGGTAGATTTGATCGTCATGAGTATCCTGTGTCAAGGCCACAGCTTGTTGGTTGGTGTGCCAGGATTAGCAAAAACATTGTTGATTACTTCGGTATCAAAGGCATTGGGGTTGGACTTTTCTAGGATCCAATTCACTCCTGACCTCATGCCCTCAGATATTACCGGGACTGAAATGCTCAATGCTCAGCGCGAGTTTGTGTTTCATAAAGGACCGGTCTTTGCCAATATTGTGTTGGCCGATGAGATCAATAGAACGCCGCCAAAAACTCAAGCCGCATTGCTAGAAGCGATGCAGGAGCGCAAGGTTAGTGCTGCCGGAAAAACGATGGACCTACCGCATCCATTTTTTGTCTTGGCTACCCAGAACCCTATTGAGCAAGAGGGAACCTACCCGTTGCCTGAAGCACAGCTCGACCGCTTCTTGTTTAATATTCGCATGGATTACCCTTCTGCTTTGGAGGAAATTGCAGTGGTTCAAGCGACGACGACCAATGATAAGCCCGAGGTACGCCCTTGTATGAGTGCACAAGAGATTGTGGAGTTGCAACACGCGCTACGGGCAGTGCCGGTGGCCGATGATGTGGTTGCCTATGCGGTTTCATTGGTGAGAAAAACACGTCCAGGACAATCAGATAGCCATTCAGTAGCCAATGATTATTTCAGTTGGGGAGCGGGGCCAAGGGCGTCGCAAAGCTTGGTCATCGCAGCCAAGGCCATTGCCATGATGCGTGGAGAGGGCAGTCCTTCTATGGCCCACATTCGTGAGGCGGCACCTGCGGTATTACGCCATAGGATTGCCATCAATTACAAGGCAAAAGGCGAGGGTCTTGATGTAGATGCTCTGATTCGTCAAATCTTGTAGGCTGTTAATACGCGTTAAAAAAAAGCCGCGATCTTAGCGAAGCCCGTACCTTAGTACTATGTTCAAAGTACTGCTCACTAAACTTCGGAAACATTCTACAACGGCCATATTAACGGCTGCTGTTTTGGGTGCTCTTTACCTTCAGTTGAGTCTATTATCCGGTGAATTAGAATTACAACGTCAGCAGTACGAGACCAATGTGGGGCAGATGGCCACAAGTTTAAACGATCGAGTTCGTTTACATATTCGTCGCAAGAGTATGGGAATGCTCAAAACGACCACCACTGGAGATAGTACTATTACAATTTCCACGCCCATGGGGAATACAACGTTGCGTTGGTCTAGCGGTCAAGTGCAAAACCCATACGGCCTGGGCGGTATCGATACCAACTTCTTAGGCGGTATTTTCGACAACTTCCAAAGCAATCTTCCGTGGGAAACGCAGCTGTCTTATGGGGAAATGGACAGCATCGTATCGGCTGAACTACGTGCACAGGGGATCACTGTGCAACCAATGTGGAGCGTGGTGGAGAACGGATATCTAAGTACATTGACGACGGAGGGTTTCGATCCGCAATTGGTCAAATTCAACTATGTTTTAGCCGAAAGCTTTTTCGGTCCCACGCGCCAATTCCTTTTGTACTTCCCCCGTGAAGGATTTTTCCTCGCTAAACGCGTGTATTTAAGTTTATTAGCAGCTTTATTATTTGCGGCCGTCATTCTTATTGCCTTCTTCGGAGTGCAGCGCCAAGGCCGTCGTCAGAAGCGATTAGCTGCCGTGAAGAGCGATTTCATTAACAACATGAGTCACGAGTTTAAAACCCCGTTGGCCACCATCAACTTGGCCGTAGATTCTTTGATGAAGAACGGAGAGAAGATGAACCCCGAGCAAATGCGCAGCTATTTTGAAATCATCAAGGCGGAAAACAAGCGTATGAACGCGCAGATGGAGAGTGTATTACAAATGTCCATGATGGATAAGGAGGAACTCACGCTGGACAAGGAGTGGATGAAACTTGACCAATTAGTGGAGGAGGCCGTCGATCATTTCCGTTTGAATGTGCAAGACCGTGGCGGTTGGATAGACCTCCAAATGGCAGAGGGGAGCTTTGATTTCCTCGGCGACCGCATCCAGCTAAAGAGCGCCTTGACGAACCTCATCGACAATGCCATTAAATACAGTCCTTCTGCCCCTCAGATCAGCGTAAAATTGGGCTTAAATAATGCACATTATCTCGTGCACATCAAGGATCGAGGTATAGGCATGGATGAGGAAACCCAGATGCAGGTCTTTGACCGATTCTTCCGCGCTACTAAAGGAAACATTCACGACGTGAAAGGGCACGGATTAGGCCTTTCCTTCGTTAAAGAGATTGTAGAAAAACACCGAGGTCAGATTACTCTAAAAA
>JAURAE010000126.1 GCA_030829675.1 Schleiferiaceae bacterium | reverse complement strand
TCCTGCATCCCACCTTCCTCGCAAAGCTTGGCCGGCGGACGTTCAGAATGGATAATGCCCATGCCTACGTCCATCCATTGTACGCCACCGTCGTCGACCACACTGTTGTTGCCCCGACTATCTCGGTGGTGTACGCCGCCTTCCCACATGAAGGTCACGGGCGTAAACCCGCGGTGCGGATGCGGTCCTACCCCGGCATTCCAGCGGTCCGTCCCCGGCTCTACGAAATTCGCGTGGTGGTGGATCAGCAGAAAGGGGTCGATTTGTTCGACTTGTTGCGTAGGCAACGGTTGTTTGAGAGGGTGCTCCCCCATCATTACGTCGTAGGCTTGAATGGCTCTTTTGACAGACATATTATGCGTTTAAAATAATTGGGACCAATTCTTCCAAATGTGCAATCTCAAAAGTCAACTTCTCGTGGTGCGGCACCTTCTTCGGGTTGAAATAGACCTGGTCAATGCCCT
This sequence comes from Schleiferiaceae bacterium, assembly GCA_030829675.1. GTDB lineage: Bacteria > Bacteroidota > Bacteroidia > Flavobacteriales > Schleiferiaceae > UBA10364. The sequence continues at coordinate 2,835 of JAURAE010000126.1, read as the reverse complement.
GCTCCCGCGCCCCAACACAATCCGCAATGAGGTTATCCCCGATCATCAAACTCTCCTTGCGCTCGGCACCGGTGAGCTGGAGGGCGCGGCGGAAAATCTTTGGATCCGGCTTGTTTACCCCCACTTGGTCACTGCAGAGCAACAAATCAAAAAGCGGCTCGAGACCACTTTCGGCAAATTTGATGTTTTGACTTTCGTGAAAACCATTGGTTATGACATGTAAAACACAGCCTGCTGCTTTTAGTTCTTGCAATACCTCAGCAGCACTTTCAATCAAGTGGTTTTGATAGGGCGTCTCCTTAATGTAGCGGAGTTCCATCTCCCAGGCCACATCGTTAGCGCTCACCCCAAAATGCTCGAAAGTTTCGCGAAATCTGGTTTCACGAAGGGTTTGCTTATCAATCGCCCCGGCGCGGTACAGATCCCATTTCAGGTCATTGATGGTGATGTATTTATCGAAGAACTGCTCGAAACTGGGCAACCCTAAACCCGGCAATCCCAAATCTGCATAGAGGTTGCGCAGGGATATTTCAGAGTTTTTCTCAAAGTCCCAAAGGGTATGATCCCAATCAAAGAAGAGGTGTTTGTATTTCACGAACGTGTGGTTTTGGGTTTGCGCCAATGCAGGTACCAAGGCAGGTTGTTCTCTACGTGGAAATAAAAGGGTTCATCGTGGGCGCCAAAGCCGCTGTAGAAGCGCGCCAATCCAGGAATGCTACTTCCTTCAAAATCCAATATATGGTCAGAGCCTGCGTGGAGCTGAATCATTTGATCGATGAGCAAGGTCGGTGCGCCACATTCTTTTCCGTAGCTCGAACTGGCGTTGAGCAAGAGCGTGGAACGACCATGGAATTGGACCCAAATCTGACCAGCAACTAGAGTATTTCCCTCATCATATACGGCCAGCAGTACGCCTCTTTTCTGGTACAAGCAAAACTCCAAGACCTTGGATAAACTATCGATGTTTTCAGCGGTAATAGCGGTCTTGTCCTGGGTATTTTGCTTCCACAAACGCACGACATCTTGAGCAGTAGCCCATTGCGCAGATTCCAAGGAACTCTTTTGTGCCTTTTTCAGGTTGCGCTTCGTCTGCGCACTATATCCTGTGGCCAATTCCTCATACGAGGCCTTGGTGGACAAAATAAAATTTGAATACTTCTCAGGGGTCCATTGGGACGGTAAAGCCACGCCGGGTGAAAGAAAGAATTCCCCGTAGGCAAAATGTTTCATCGCCTCCTCCATCAACGCTTCTACCCACTGTGCGGACAACGGAATGGTCGAATACGGGCCTACAGCCTGTGTCCCATAAGGACGCGTGGTAAAGGAAATGCCGTTTTTCTCTCTAGGAAACAACGGAAAAACCACTTCGTAATCCCCATAAACAAGCGCATCCCAGGTTGGCGCTACCCAATTCAGGTACCAGCTAAACCCATAAGGTTGTGGATGTGCTGTGGCAGCCACACATCGATCCCAACGTTCGAAATCAATCTCGGCATGTGTGATGTATTTAAGGTTTGGCCGCATCAATAAAGGATTTATAGACCTCAGCCCAGCCCTTCCATTGGGGCTCAAATTCACTAAACGTCCGGTTGTGCCAAACCGAGATTAACGTGCCCCCAACGGCTTTCACCACGGGTACCCATTGCTTCATCCCTGCCAAGGCTTCCTCTGCACCAACATTCAAATAGGTGTCCCCATAATAGGTCACGTCCATGAAGGCGAAAGGATGAAGGTTGAGCGGCAACTCCATCTCTAGCTCAACGTCGTAAAAGGTGTAGGCCGAAGCGATGCTCGCACGGAACCCGGGCAATTCGGTATACCCCATGCTGTGCTCGTCTTTAATGCCCAATTCTATCAAATTTCTAAACGTATGCGGCGTTCGCATGCGCAGGTAATGTTGTCGGCTTTGTGTGACCGGTCGGCGCACCACGTCTTGCAACATCTTGCGTTCCTTGCCCACCACCTCTAAATCGCTATTGGATGCGTAGCTCGGATGAATGCCCAGCATGGCCCAATCCGCAATCTCTCTCAAGGTGATGGCGGCATCCGTGCTGTACGGACTAACATTGCGGTCCTTCGGCCCAAACTCGGCAAAGAGCATGAAGTACAACGCCTTCACCCCTGCGCTCTTGTTCCAGTTGCGTTGCTTTCTAAAGGTATCGTAGGGATCGCGGCGCCAATTCCACAATGCCCCCAACCGCATGCGCAGCAGTTTAACATCAAAAGCGGCCACATCCTTAGCGATGGCACCCAAGGTGCGCAAGGCACCCTTCCCCTTGAAAGCGAACAGGTTATCAATATCGACGGTGGTCAAATATTGGTAGCGCTGGCTTAAATCAAAAGAAGCTCCAAACCAAAGCTTGCCCAAAGCCAGTGCCCATTCATTGACCACGGGACGATCCAAAAATTCATTCTTAAAAGCGAAACTCTCCTTGGCTGGAAAGCGTCCGTGTACATCCGCAATAAAAGGGAGGTATTCCTCGTATCGCGACACCAAGAAAAAAGTTGCCGCAATAGGATCGAATGGCAAATCGCCTACCTGGCGTTGACATACGGTAGGAATCCCTTCCCATTGTCCAGCATAGAGATCTTGCTCCACAATATCCTGCTCCCAAATAAGTTTATGAGGAAGGATCTGAAAGACCCCTTCCATAGGGGTAGCGCTATAGTTGATTCTAAACCCCTCGGCTTGTTCGAATGCTTCCTTTTCCTTGTAAACCACATACGACACGCCCATAGCCTTGCTCAGCAAAACCTTGGTCGCCCACCTAAACCGCGGGCTATCCTGCGTCGTATATATGGCTACTACGGCATCCATTGTCCTCCATTAACGTG
>JAURAE010000125.1 GCA_030829675.1 Schleiferiaceae bacterium | reverse complement strand
ATCCACACCAACCCCACGCCAAAAAGACCCGGGTTGTGGAAAATCTCCATCACGTTCATGCTCATTCCAATGGTCGCCACCAAGATGTAAATGAATACACTTCCCACTTTCGAGGCTCCTGCCCCTTCAAGGTTTCGAGCCTTTGTGAAGCTCAGTGCAATGCCAATTGTCGTCGCAATTACGACCAGCCAAAAGAATCCCGAGGTCAAACTAAACTTGGACAATACCGGATAATTCGCGGCGATATAGGGCGCAATACCATCGCTCATCCAGTGCGCCAATCCCGTTGCACCAAAGGCCAAAGCCAAAATGAAAATCAAATCGTTGAATGAGGTCACCTTCGCGATACTCGCGGTGTAGGCCTCCATCTTGTTCTGCAAGGAATCCACTGCCGTGGCATCTGCTTTAAATGCTCGGTCAATATTCTTGTGTTTGGCCACCCCGATCAACAAAAAGGCCATCCAAAGCTCGGCCACCAATACATCCACTGTCACCATGGCGCTGAAGATATCTTCACTCACCTCGAAGACCTCCTTCATCGCGGCCTGATTCGCGCCACCGCCAATCCAAGATCCCGCCACAGTCGTCATCCCCCGCCAAATCTGCTCAGGGTTCGCGCCCACAACATCGGGCGCAACAACGCTAAAAAATAAGATGCTCAGCGGCCCACCGATGATGACCCCAACGGTCCCGGTGAAGAACATGATCAACGCCTTGGGTCCTAATTTCACTACCTCATTAAAATCAATGCTCAAGGTGAGTAGAATAAGTGCCGCGGGCAGCAAGTAACGACTGGCCATGAAATACAAGCGACTCTGGCTAGGGTCGATGATTTGAAAGGTGGTCAACAAAGACGGCAAAAAGTAACACAGCAGCAGCGCAGGAATAACGCTATAGAATTTTTTAAACGCCGGCTTTTCGCTTTGCGAGGTATAGAAAATGACCCCGAGCATGGCGGCTAGAATACCAAAAAGTGTCGCGTCGTTACTGATGAGTGCGTGTGATTCGTGCATAGTTATTGTTCCAATTGTGTGATGGCTTCCGCTAAGATAACCTTGTCGAAGGTATGGCCGCCTTCATAACGGTCCCAATCCATCTCCAAGCCAAATTCTTCACGGTAATGTGTAATGATCTGTGCTTGTTTTTCTACTCCGATGAAGGCATCGTCCGAACCGAACCACCCTTTAAAACGTGTGGCTTTTAGCGCCTCCACGCTCCGTGGCTCCAAGTCCGGCGGCCACGACCCGGCCCACGCCAAGAAACTCGACGGTGCGTAGGTTCCATAACCGAGGTAGCGCATGCCAGTGGCCACCCCTTGAGAGAATCCAACAAAATGTATACGCGCATTTGGCGCTGCTGCCGTTGCCCAACGAAGCACCTGGTCGAGGTAGGCCCACTGGTTTTGGATGTCTACGAGCCTATCCTCCTTTGTCATCCAAGAGGCTCCGACACGTCCATGCACGCCTTCGAGGTAAAACTTATGCGGCCCCTGTGGAAAAATAAAGGCCCTATGGAAATTGGCAAGGTCTCGAAAATGACGGGAGAAGAATTGGACCAATTGTCCATACCCATGCAACCCCAACCAGAGCTCTTTCGTCTCAGCGGTTAGCGTGCCCACGACATCTACGCGTTGCTGTTGAGGAACCTCCAGCCAATGGGTGTTCATTATGCGCCCGGGAAATTTGGTTTACGCTTTTCCATAAAGGCCGTTGTGCCCTCCTTGAAGTCCGCGGTCTCAAAACAATCACCGAAGGCTTGCACTTCGACATCATACCCGACCGAACCTTCGAGCAAACCGGCGTTCACCGCTTCAATCGCGAAGCCCATCGCCACAATACTGTTCTTCATGAACGATCGCGCCATCTCTTCTGCTGCGCCAAGCAATTCCGCTTGAGGAACCACACGATTCACTAGACCAAATTCCAACGCCGTGGCGGCATCAATCATCTTCGCGCTAAAAATCATCTCTAGCGCCCTTCCTTTGCCGATAAGCTGTGGTAGGCGCTGAGTACCCCCATAACCAGGAATAACGCCCAGAGAGGTCTCCGGAAGGCCCATGCGAGCATTGTCTGAGGCAATACGGACATGGGCAGACATGGCTAATTCCAAACCGCCGCCCAAAGCAAATCCGTTCACCGCTGCGATCACCGGCTTTGGAAACTCCTCGATAAGGTTAAAGACCGTCATATGACCTTCTTTGGCCAATTCCGCGCCTTCTGCGCCACTGAAATGTGCAAACTCCTTAATATCGGCACCGGCCACAAAAGCTTTCTCGCCAGACCCGGTCAAAATCACAACCTTAGTTTCCACATCGTCTCTCATGCCCTCAAAGGCAGCGCTAATTTCCCCAAGGGTTTGTTTATTCAACGCATTGAGCTGGTTTGGTCTGTTGATAGTGAGGAGGGCAATTCCCTCATTTTTGGTCAGTGTAATACACTCCATTTTATTTCTGTTTAGGGTTCAAAAGTGGTAAAACGATGATGAAAGTGGTTCCTTTCTCTGAGGTATCAAATCCTATAGCGCCGCCAAAGCTGTTGACCAAATTCTTGACCAGGGCCAGCCCTAGTCCCATGCCGGATGATTTGGTGGTGAAGTTCGGCTCGAAGACCTTGTGTTGCATCTCCTCGGGAATACCCCCACCGTTGTCCTGCACGCTAATCATCGCTTTGTCCTTTGCCTTCGCCGCGGTAATCAAGATGTCCGGTTCACGACCTTCGGGAATGCTTTGAATGGCATTCTTGATCAAATTATGAATGATCCGAGTCCATTGTTCTTTATCCACCCTAGCGTGAAGCGGTCCCGTAGATACAAACCGTATGCCTTGGTCTAAATACAAAGAGGACGCTCTATTGGTCAAGTAACTCACATCTTCCGCATCGAGGCTGAGGTCCGGCATTTGTGCGAATCGCGAGAAGGCCTCCGCGATATGGCTCAAACTTTCAATCTCTTCCAGAAGGTTCGATGTCATGCTGTGGAGCTCCTCCAAATCCTTCTCGCGCTGCATCATCTGCAGGGTGAGTTTCATCGGTGTGAGTGGATTTTTGATCTCATGTGCAACTTGCTGCGCCATCTCTTTCCAAGCACTCTCACGTTCACTTTGGGCCAATTCCACCGCAGTTTTCTCGAGCTTCTCCACCATAATGTTGTACTCCGAGATCAACTCACCTATTTCATCGTTAAATCGCCATTCGAGCTTTTCGTTGCTTTGGTTTAATCGGAACTCCTTCAAACGCTCACTAACGGCACGCATGTTCTTGCTGATATAATTGGACAAGAAAAGGGCCATCACAATGCCTAGAAGGAATAAAACAATGTAGATGA
>JAURAE010000124.1 GCA_030829675.1 Schleiferiaceae bacterium | reverse complement strand
ACATGCTGGATACATTAAGCGCACTGCGTTGACCGAATACAAAAAGCAAAATCGTGGGGGAGTGGGTGCCAAAGCCGCAAGCACCCGTGACCAAGACTTCATTGAGCATGTATTCGTAGCTACAAATCACCAGTACATGTTGTTGTTCACTGAGCAAGGACGTTGTTTCTGGATGCGTGTATTTGAAATTCCAGAGGGAACCCGTCAAAGCAAGGGTAGGGCTATTCAAAATTTGATCAACCTACCACAAGATGATAAGGTTTTGGCGTTCATTAATGTATTAAACCTGAAAGACGAGGAGTACATTAACAATCATTTCATTGTGATGTGTACTAAGCAAGGAATCATTAAGAAGACCAGCTTAGAAGCATATTCTCGCCCACGTGTCAATGGTATCAATGCCATTACCGTGAGGGAAGGAGATACTCTGTTAGAGGCGAAATTGACTAATGGAGAGCAGGATATCATGCTCGCAGTTAAGAGTGGGAAAGCTATTCGCTTCCCAGAGAGCAAGGTACGTGGTATGGGTAGAAATGCCTCTGGTGTTCGTGCCATTACGGTGGACAGCGAAACTGATGAAGTGGTTGGTATGATTGTCGTCAAAGAAGGCGACGGATTCGATGTAATGGTAGTTAGTGAGCAAGGTTACGGCAAGCGATCTGCACTGGAGGATTACCGCATCACGAACCGTGGTGGTAAAGGTGTTAAAACCATTACTGTGACCGATAAAACTGGTGAACTGGTCAGCCTAAAAGCTGTTACCGATGAAGATGATTTGATGATTATCACCAAAAAAGGCACTATGATTCGCATGGGAGTTGATACCCTGCGCGTTATGGGTAGAGCAACGCAAGGTGTTCGTTTAATCACCTTACGCAAAGGCGACGAGATTGCTTCCATTGCCAAAGTTCCTGCTTCTGACGAGGAAGAAGATGAAGTATTGGATGTAGAAGGTGTAGAAAACATCACTGATGGAGATGCTCCCGCGACTACAGAAGGAGGGGAGGAAACTACTTCTGAAGAATAAGTAATCTTGGCGCAATGTTTGTTTTAACTATGAAAACTACATTTGTAGCCACTTAAAAACGAAGAGATTAGAATTATGAAAAAGCTACTAGTCGCAGTCCTAACCGCTGCAACTTTTATGGCAACGGCGCAAGAAGCTCCAAAAGTAACTAGCGCAATTATCGCATTGAGAGGCAATGAACTCGTTGAAGCGAAAGGTTTTATCGATGAAGCAACAACCATTATCGAAGGTAAGAACCAGGCAGATGTTAAAGAGAAAATCATGTCTAAGTTCTACTACAACAAAGCGTTGATTTACTCTAAAATCGCCGCTTCTCCTGATGCAGCTACAAAAGCATTGGCAGCCGATGCTAATACTGTAGCAGCGCAGAGCTTGTTGGATTTGTTACAATTTGAATCAACTGCAAAGAAGCAATTGTACACTGAAGAAGCTCAACTTGAATCGATGAATATTGCGTACAACTACCTTGTAGACGCAGGTACAGCATACGAAGCGGGAGATTACCAGACTGCCTACGAAGGGTACATGTCTGCGTTTGAATTCAAGCAAAATGAATTGCTTGGTAGGTTCGCTGCTGTAGATACTGGCTTATTGTTCAACGCCGGTATTATTGCAGGTTCCGCAGGAGATCTTGAGAAGAGCAGTGCAGCCTTCGCACAGTGTTTGGAAATGGGCTACAAGGGAATCACGTACAGCGCTACGGATATTTTAGGGAATCCTAAGCAATACCCGAACAAAGCTGCCATGGAAAAAGACATTAAAGGTGGTTTGGCTACCGATCCTGTAGTTGGTGAAGATGTTCGTCCTAGTGTTTACATCAGCTTGATCAACAATGCAAAGAAGATGGACAAAATGGACAGTTACAACAAGTGGTTGACTGAGGCGCGTGAAGCGTATCCCGAAAACAAAGACTTGTTGGACATCCAGTTGCAGGCATTCTTAGATGTAAAAGATTACGATGGCGCTATGAACAACTTGAACGAAGCCATTGCTAAGAATCCTGAGAAAGGTATTTACCATTTCGTAAAAGGAAACATCATGCAAACTGAAATGAAGGATTTGGATGGTGCTTTGGTAGAATACAAGGCCGCACTCGAAGTTGAGCCAGATATGAGCGACGCTATGTACATGTGTGGTTTGGTATACATTGATCGTGCAAACGACATCACTGAGCAAATGAACAAGCTTGGTTTGAACGAAACTCGTAAGTACAACCAATTAAAAGACAAACAAAAAGAAGTATTCGGTGAATCATTAGGATACTTTGAGAGCGCTTATGAAATGAAGCCTGAGGATATGGACATCGTTCGTGCACTCATGGAAGTATATCGTAAGGTTGGTGATTACCAGAAGTCAATGGATATGAAAGCGATCCTAGACGAAGCTGGCGAATAATCACAGTTCTTTAGAATTATAGAAAGCCCAAGTACTTCGGTATTTGGGCTTTTCTTTTGACTTTATACTATTTTGCTATAATATATATTATGTTAAATAGTATTTTCATAGAACTACTCTCTCCAGGGAATATGGTGTGCTGTTAGATTCTCCTCAATAATCATTACAGCTGTTTTTCCTATTCCATGCCACTGGGCAACTTCGGATTTTGAGAATCGAACCACATCGCTGTATTGCTCGATGCCGTGAGCAAGCAATGCACGCTTAGCAGGTGCCGCCAATCCAGGCAGTAGATTTTTCAGTCGTTGGCGCTCACAGGTTGGACAAGTCCTACAGCTGCTGCTCTTTTCAAAGCGGTGCCCTTTCTCACAGATTAATTGAACCATATCTCAATTTACGCTGATTCCGCAGATTTACGTCCACGCTTCATAGTATTGCTGGTTTTGCTGTAGTTGTCCTTTTCTCTAGCCATGGTATCCTCATAACGAGGATCTGGGACCATGGCCACCTTATACAATGCGGAAGCCTCTATGCTGTAAAAACCAAATTCTTCGACAACGCGTCCTTGTACTCGATAAATGCCTTTGCCGCGAAATGGAAACTGCGCAGCGATGTTTGGGAAATGAACGCTATCCAGGAATTCGCCGTCCTGATCAATAAATGTGGCGAAATTCATGCGGTCGCCCTTGATCGTCTTCGTATCCTTCACGGTGACCAAATAACCGTAGGCCACCACGAAATGTCCTAGTTTATCTGGTAGTTCTCGTGCTCTTGTACCGTTCTCTAAGGGTTCATCGGCCAATTCAAAGGGATCACGCAACGGAAATCCCAGCAACTCTATTTGGTCAAAGGCCTCTTCCAACCGGCTTTGGCGGAGTACGGGAACCTTGTAATCATGGGCTTGTTGGT
>JAURAE010000123.1 GCA_030829675.1 Schleiferiaceae bacterium | reverse complement strand
ATATAACGAATAAGTTTTATTACGGCGGAGCATTTGGAGATGTTGATGCCAAAGGCGCTGGTACGAATAGAAGCGCATCCCATCGAACCATTAAACTTACGTTCAACGAAAGTGTGTCTGTAGGAGAGACATTCATTATTTCTTGGACAAGCTCAACTGTTGCCTCTTCTAAGGGGGTTGCTATATTTCAAGGCTCAGGGACATTCGATTTTGGGAGCAGCGATGATGATCGGATTATATGGCTATATGAGGATAATTCAGGAACATTAAATGTCATTAATGCGCTCATGTACCAAGAAGGCAACGGATCAAACGTTTGGACAGTTGATAATGACCTACCTTCTGGAATAAAATTTGTCGGCATTACGGGTCATACAGCACCCTTTAATTCTTTGAATTTAAGCGTCAATGGTAACAGCCAAAAATGCGGATCATGGTGGGACAGTGCATCAGCCGTAGACTTTAATTCCGCGATTAACACAACATTTTACAACCTCAGTAAATGGATTTCGACAACATCTAATGGCATGAATCCATGCGATCAGTCGAGTGTTGCAACGAACCTAGTTACTTATTTAGAGAGTAACATTATCATGAACGCATTAATCCTGAGTTATGGGAAAAAGCGAGCAATGGTATCAAGCGTTATGGACCCAGGCTTCTGGTATAAAAATGGAACGAAACAAGCCTCTGGGTATAATCCTTGGGTAAGCGAATCCCAGAGTGACTTGCTAAAGGCCACAGTTTTCATATACGATGATTACACACTGGGAAGCTTTAGTTCTAGCAGTTCGAGTAATACGAAGGAGACATTTTACATCGGCTCGTTGGTTCTTGTAGATACTGCGGGATACACCAATACCAAACTGACGGTTTCAGCTGGTGACGTGCTTGCAGTCCAATACAAGGTTACAATGTCCGACAAAGAAACGGGCGATTCAGATTACCCCTTTATTTCAATGGTGTCAAATGTGGATGCCAGCAATGCGACTCATTATGCGCAATTAGAGCCATCAACGGCTGTTTTGAATGGAAAATATGAGTATCAACTATACATTGCCCAACCGGGATGGCATAGGATATACTCACCTATAAGTCAAACTTGGTCAGGGGTAGGGATTTCGAACAATAATTTCCAATTTAAGTATGGTTCAACGGCGCCAACCAGGAATATCTATTACTACGATGCAACTGGCCCACAGGTGAGTGGATCAACGTCATTTTGGCAATATGTATCAAATACAGATGATGCCTCAGATAGGCCCGTGAATATATATTTTGCTCCTGGGGGATTGGAAACACCCTGTATTTTGACGTTCAAAGGGGCTTTGAAATACCCAGACTTGGACAATGAAACCAAACTCCCTTCGAGCACTACCTCGAACGCGCTAAACAGTTCAAGTCCCGGATATGGCGCTCCTTGGTATGGTAACAACTATAATGGCTGGAACTTGTATGGCAACCATGGATTCACATTTTTAAAGGTGTCCGATATCAAATCCAATTATTATGATTTGACTCAAATGTCCAATTTGAGCATGTCCGTATATGTTTGGGACCCTTATAAAAATGGGAATATTGGAAGTTCAGGGGTGAACAACTATTACTTGCACAATGGACAGACTGGAGACGCACTTGCGGAATACATTCCCCCTTTTACGGCATTTTTCATGAATACCACCAGCCCTGGTTCGAATGGCTATGTGGTAGGAAGAAAAGCCATGAGCGCAGGTCAGCATGCAGGCATTTCTAATAAAACAGGCAACACAATAGGACTTACCTCAAGGAACAATTTGGGGGTAGAACAGAATGTTTACGCGTCACCTATTCCAGAATTTTTAAGTAATAAGTCTGGGCTGAACTACAATGCGGTTTCAAGTGGGCTGGGGGAAGGAATGCTATTCATACACGAAGATTCCAGTTTCTTCAGAATTCGTCAAACGGAGGATCCCATAGAATACAGAGAATTTCCTGTGGCTTTTACGAGTTCGGATCATGGAGGCGGGTTTACGATTGCAAATCATATGGACTTCCCGGAGGGGTTAAATAGCTACCTCGTGGACTTGAAAATGCAAAAGATTCATGACCTCGGCGGGACAGATTATTCTTTTGTGCATGACACTGCTTTTGGCTGTGACCGCTTCAAATGGATTCTATCAAAAACCACGGTTAAACTTGAAGAATACACCACGTTGGACCAATTAAAAGTGTTTGTAGACGCACATGGGTCCATTCGAATTCTAAACTTCGAAGGGTCTGGAAATATCGACATTTACAATGAGGTTGGAGCATTGATTGAAACCGTTTTGAATCCTCAGAACACAAATGAATTGATTGTTCAAGGAGCTGCAAATTGGCCGAGCGGTATTTACATTATTAGATCTGCGACTGGCAATTGGCAAAAGGTGTTTATTCCATGAAAAAGGTTTGGGTTTTTCTGCTTTGGCTTTCTTGCTCCCCAAGTCTGTTTTCTCAAAACGAACTGGTTTCGGATGGCCTGCTTCCAAGTGATTTGGAAGGCACTACTTTTTCTACCACCTTCAAGGACATGTTTGTCATAGAAAACGGCCCAGCAAAGGAGTACTTACCCCAAGAGGTGGGTAACCCCGCCGTACCTTTAGACGGAGGCCTTACCGCCCTGCTGCTCGCGGGAGGTGCTGCCGGATACAGGCAATACAAGAAAAAGAAGGCATGAATGCATTCAAAGCTTGGGCGGCCTCAAACCGCCCTTTTTTATTTTTTCTCGGGCGATTTTTGATCACCTTTTTTGGGTTGAGCTTCCTGTACAGCCTCTACTTGGTCTATGTAGAGCGCCAGGGCGACTTGGATTTGGTCACCTACTGGATTAGCCGGGGCTCGCATGAATTGGCTCGCTTCTTGGGGGTCGCAGATTGCGAATGGTCCTGCTTTATTGACGGGTGCTATGTAGGCCGACCGGGCCGAATGGTCAATATTCTCGAGGGCTGCAACGGATTGCGCTTGGCCATCGTCTATGCGGCCTATGTCATTGGAATCGGCGGATGGAACTGGCGTTCCTTGTTACAAATGTGCATAGGACTGGTCGTGGTCCAAATTTTCAATATCATCCGCATCGGGAGCCTCATTGCCCTCCGGGATTATGGGGGCGATCTCTACTTCTATTTTATCAAATACGTTTTTGGTGTGTGGATTTACATGAGCATCATTGCGCTGTGGATTCTCAAACCTCGCATCGATCGATGGCTCGGGGCGAAGTGATTTCGGTACGGCGCTTTTGGGCAGCAAGCATCGGCTACCTGATGCTGAGCATGCTATTGAGCATCATCGTGGGGGAGCAAAGCCATGAAGCGGGGGTG
>JAURAE010000122.1 GCA_030829675.1 Schleiferiaceae bacterium | reverse complement strand
CCAAATCTCTTCGAAATAGGTGCTGCCCACATGGTGCTCTAAATAAATAACGTCGTAGCTGACCACCACGTAGTTGCGAGTGAAGGAGCTGTTTTGATGGTAGAATTGGATATCACCCTCGAGCGTATCTACTGTAAATGTACCCTCGGTTTGAACCGTATCCCCATCATCATAAAACCATAGACCCGAGAGGTCTTCTAGAACACTATCCCCACGCAGCTCAAGGTATTCACAACAATCTACCGTTGGATCTGGCGTACTATTGACCGTGCGCGAACTGATTTCCCATTCCCCCATTAACCCTACATCAAAGAGCAGGTCATCACTATGTGGAATGGCCTTGTTACACGCAGCAAATGACCATATCGAGAGCACGGCAAATAACAGAGATCTTAGCATCCTCCAATCTAAGAAAAAGACACAAAAAAACCGGTGCCTCTCCAGACACCGGTTATAATAAGAAACCTACAAGACGTGATTTCCGTCGTTAACTCATGACAAATGTGAATATTCTACTCGGCAAAGCCTAAAGTCCAGCATGGACAAAGACCGGACAAAAACTATAAATCTTGCAAATATTGGTCGAGAGACTCCTCTTTTTCTAGATATATCTTCTTCTTAAGACGGTATTTGGCCTTTTCGACCGCTGCCGGACTTACATTCAACACTGTCGCGATTTCCTTGTTGTTCATCTTCTGACGTATGAGGTAACTCAAGCGAATTTCCCCTTTGGTCAACTTTGGATGCTTCTCCACCAAGGATTCAGAAAACTGATCGTGCAGGTCACGGTAGTTTCGCTCGAAGTGATCCCAATAATTTTCACTCTGTAGTTCTCGGTTCAAATCTCGGATAAGACTTTGCAAAAAGGTGCCCACCTCGTTGCCTTTGCCAGCCTTGGCACGCTCTTCTTTTAATCTATCACGGAAAGATTGCAGAAGTTCGATACGACTGGAGGTTTTTAGTAATTGGAAACTTAGTTCGTCACTTTTCTGCTTGGCTTTAGCTTCCATCTCTCCTGCTTTGGCGGATAATAGCTCTCGTTCGGTCTCGAGAAGTTTCACCCGGGTAGCGCGCAACTTTCGGTCTTGATATAGTGCTAGTGATCCACCAACAAGAAGGAGAAATAGAACCAATACCAAAGCACGGAACCATGTGCGTTGCCAGAAAAAGGCTTCCACCGTCCAAGGCATGCTCACAGCGCTTTCCACTTCACCAGAGGCATTGAGTAATCTCAATTTAAGCGTGTACTTACCCGGCTGTAGGTTATTGAAAGTCAAACTTCGCAAATTAGATGGTACAGGGGTCCAATTCTCCACCAAGCCATCCACACTATACTCGGCAGTTTTACCACTGCGTTCTTGCAGGGACATAATTTCGAAGAAGAATTGAGCAGAGCGCGTTCCTGGCTCAAGGGTAAAGGCGCTGCCCGCACGATCGCTTACGACATAGAACCCTTGGTCTGTGTTATCCACGCGCACTCCCGTCAGCAAAAGGTTAGACGCTGCGGATTCTACCGTAGGCTTAGTTTTGATTACACCTCCAGCCCCACCTATCCATAGATCTGCACCTACGGCAAGTATGGATTTTCGGTTGAATAAAGACAGTTGGGTTTCTTCTTGTGGAAGTACGTTAGAAAACTCCCATATCCCTTCCTCTTGCACAGCTGCTAATAGTCCAGTATTGGTAGTTAAGTATAATTTACTTCCCGTAACTTCCATCCCATAACAAGTCAGTGAAGGCGTTTTCGATATTTCCCTTAGTTCACCATTGGATAATAGCCATAAACCACCGCCCTCAGTGCCCAGCGCAAGAGTGCCGTCCGGTAAAGATTGCAAGTCGAGAATGGGATAATCCAACGGGAAATGAGTGATGATCTTATCTTCTATGCGATAGAGCCCCATGAACTCTGAGGCCACCCAAAGTACTTTTCCTTGCCGCTCAAGGTCCATAATATTTCGTCCCACCGCCCAAGGCTCCTGCCATGGCGTGAGAAATTGTTCTCCATCCCAAAGCTGTAGACCACCGAGGGTTCCCACCCAAAGACTATCGCCATCGGCTGGCGCAAGCGACCAAATATTATTATTGTTCAATCCGAAGCTGAAATCGGTAAAGGCCATAAATCTTTTACGAATCTGACCGTCCCTATCTACTTGAAGCAATCCATCATTAAATGTGCCTAGCCACAATGTACCGTCGCGATTGGACTGTATGCTGGTCACCACTTGAGGGTAGTCATTGCGTTCGTTATCTAAAAATGCCGTAGGCTTCCAACTGCCTCCTAAAAAATCGTATCGCACTAGGCCATCGCCATCATACCCTACCCAGATTGAACTTTCTGATGCTTCTATAGACAAGGCACTCTGAATGGATGTATAGGTAAAAGACTCAGGGTTGCGTAGCTTTTCTACAGGACGGCTGCCTCTCGGAAACAAGGTGATTCCATCGTTGAATGTACCGACCCATAAATCACTGCCTATTGGAGTAATCGAATAGAATTGGTCCGTAGCAATGCCCAGTTGCGGATCTTGTTTGCTCCATTGGGTCCAATTTCCCTCTACGCCCCTGACAAACATCCCGTTTCCATCTGTACTCACCCAGATTTGATCGCCTTCATAGGCCACATCTCTTGGGTTGGTTGATGGTGAGGGGAGTTGAGATAATTGGGGCCCACTGATTTCCCATAAACCGTGCTCCGCAATTCCGAATAACACTTGGGCCCCCTGTACATCAACACTCTTGCTATAGGACTGGAACTCCTCACTCTCGGCGAAGGAATGCACACGGTCATCGCTGTAGAGGTAATACAGCAAATGCTCACCAGAATTTCCGATCCAAATGGTATCGCCCTGGTCCGCGAAATCAAAAACAAACATCAGCTCTTCAGGCGCATAGGCAAAGGAAACCGAGCGCCACTCAGCAGCTTGGTCGTCCAAATAATACAATCCCTGTCCGGAGGTACCGGCCCACAACCTACCGTTGCCGTCCTCGTGCAAAGCCTGGACACTTATACCGTCATCAAGGCGTGGATAGCCCAGCGGCTTAGGTTGCATGCGTTGAATGTCGTAAGCCAACACCCCGAGCTGTGCCATTCCTATCCACAAGGTAGAATCTTCACGCACACACAGGCTTTGGATATTACGCGCAGGGGCAAGATCTACAGGAAGAAATTCCATGGCCACCGCGCGGCCCTCGTTATAGCGAAACAATCCATCGCGGGTACCGATCCAAACGAAGCCGAAAGGATCTTGGGCAACGTCGTAGACAGTGGGGTGTAATAATCCTTGTGCAGGACCTATTCTTCGCGCGGTTTGTGCATTCATCACAGCACTGGACACATACAAGACAAAAAGCAAGAATCTCAATCTC
>JAURAE010000121.1 GCA_030829675.1 Schleiferiaceae bacterium | reverse complement strand
GATGCTGTTGCGCCAATCCAACCCGAAGTTGATGGAGTTTTCGTCCCGATAGGTGCCGCTTTCGTATATATCATTAGATTTCAACCCGAAATCATCCTTGCCTTGGAAATGGCTGAAGTAGAATCTGTCGTATTGGCCTAATTTATAATTCACCTTCCCGTTCATGTCGTAGAAGTAGTAGGTAGGGCTCACGTTGAAATTTGGGTCTTGTGCGTTCAAATTATTGATGAACGGTTTGGCCAATACATCCAAATAGGTGCGACGTGCAGATAGCATGAAGCTGGCCTTGTCTTTGATCAGTGGACCCTCAACGGTCATCTTGGAAGAAATCAAACTCACCGTCGCATCACCGTGAAATTCTTTCATGTTCCCTTCCTTCATGTTGATTTCAAGAACGGAAGAAAGTCTCCCACCATAACGTGCTGGAAATCCGCCTTTTGTGAGGCTAACGTTGGAGATGGCGTCGGCGTTGAAAACCGAGAAGAATCCAAACAAATGGTTCACATTGTACAGTGGTACTCCGTCCAATAGAATAAGGTTTTGATCTGGTGAGCCGCCGCGAACGTAGAGTCCTGAAGTACCCTCGCCACCGCTTTGTACACCCGGCAAAAGCTGAAGGGTTTTCATGATATCTACTTCCCCCATAATCGCTGGAAGCGATTTGAGCTGCTTGATTGGGACTTCCATACGAGACATCTGCACCTGCTCTTCGATTTTCACCCCTTCACTGGCGATCACTTCGACTTCATTGAGCAAGTTATCGACGGCTTCCATTTCGAAGTTTTGGTCCATGTTTTCCACTAGGTTTACCTCAAAGTTCAGGGTGGCATATCCCAGGTATTGCAATCTGATCACATGCGCTCCCTCTGGCAGCGTCAAGGAGTAGAATCCATAGACGTTGGATGAAGTACCCACGCGTTGGGTAGGAGCCCAAATGTTTGCGCCTATCAAGGCTTCGCCCGAGGCTTGGTCGGATATATATCCGCTAATGGTAAACTGATTTTGTCCCCAAAGGGTAGAGGACGCCATGCATAAAAGCAGTAGTAATGGCTTCATATTAGGTGTGATGAGGTGGATAGATAACCAATAATTGGACCAATGCCTTTACCTCAATATTAAATCTCTAAAATCCGTTGGTCGGTAAAGGGTTTGAACTTGCCTAATCCCAAAGTTTGGGCGGTACAGCGATCGAATTGCGAAGCGGGGATACAACCGATGAGCTCGCTATCTGGGGCTTCGCATTCTAAAGTTGTGGCCAATTCCTGCACGCGTTCAAACACCTCACAAACCCCAGCTTCCATGGGCTTGGTGAGGTTACAGCTTACTTGGACCACATCCAAATCAGGAATGTACCATCCGATAGACTTCACCCCAGGCAGACCGCCATCACGCTCGCGAATCATCGCGGCAATCCGCTTGGCCTTCGTCAACAAGTTTTCTTTGGAATCCCCGGTCAAGTTCACATTAAAGGCCACCATCAATGGACGCACCCCCATGGCTGTAGCACCACTCCTGGCCACTTCGTTAGACCAAGTTTTAGGCCCTTCATCGGGCAGGTCGCCCCCGGCAAACCTCGCCGCCAATCCTTCGTATTGCCCCTTGCGTACCAGCGCCAAATTCTTGCGATCGGGCTGGCGAGCACTGTGTTCGTAGCAATAAATAGGCAAGCCTTTACTGCCCATATGCGCGGCGAAATGATCCACGGCTTTGATGAGGTCGTGCGCGTATTTTTCTTCGTCGAGCAGTACAAAGGGACAAACATCTACGGCGCCCATTCTTGGATGCACGCCTTGATGAGTGGTCATATCAATAGTTTCAAGGGCCAATTCTATCATCCGCTCACTCGCCTGAAAAACCGCGTGGGCAGTGCCAGTGTAGGTGAAGACCGTTCTATTGGCGCTCCCTCCTGGATCGACAAAATGGAGCTTGACTTCGGAAATAGAGGAGATGCCCTCGGCAATACGCTCGAGAATATCGGGGTCCGCCGTACTGATGTTCGGGATGCACTCTATGCGGTAGTTGCCGGTCATTCTTGGAAGATGAAGGCCTTGATGAAATCGGCCACTAATAATGCTAAACCTCTTCCAGCGCGTGCGGCATCATCAGCAGAGGCGATGCGTCCTTCGCACAGGTGGAAGTAGGTAGGGTTGGTATCAAGGCTGTAGATCATTTTACGCACCTGCTCTAGGCTAAAGCCGCTGATGCTTTGGGCACTAGAGGGGAACTCTGCGATCACGTCGACATCGAGTTCGATGGCATAATTGGACCCTAATAATTCCTCAATTCTAACCAAGGTTTCTTCCATGGATTCTTCACCGGCTAGGCCATCTTCATAACTGAGGTATTCAATTTCGTCGTGATCTTCCATGAATTGCCAGATGTACTCCGGCGTGTAATTTTCCTGCAAGCCCCACATGAAATAAGCCCCTAGGGCACCTTCACTTTTAGCATAGGAGAATCCATTGCCGCTGTGGCGGCCTTCGAGATTGCGCAAATCCGTATGCGCATCGATGTTCAAGCAGTTCACGGCGGCGCCCCCGGCGTTGGCAGCACCCGTCAAACATCCATAGCTGTTGTTGTGTCCACCGCCTATGATAATTGGGACAGCACCTCCACTGATGATGCGCTCGACGAGGGTGCTGATCAGCCCATCTGCCGCGGATGTCGCCGATCTTAACCCTTCGATATCCCCGTCGTCGACGCTTTGGGTGGGGACGACGGCACCGAGTACCGCGACCTCTTGTGAAGGGAAGAATCGGTTGTTTTGGAGGTTGCAAAAGTGAGAAAGGAACGCTTGAAAGGCTTGGTCAGCGCCGCCGCGGCCATGGTTGGCGCGTACGCCGAAATCTTCCTCAACGCCTACAATTATAAACCGTTGATCGAAGGCTTCGGTTCCTTTGAAGGTAGCTTCGTCAATGATTTGAAGAGTCTCGCCTAAGCGTTGCTCCCCGGCGCGAACATTAGTTCTTGACAGGAGGTCACTTTGGCTGTAAAATTCTAATACTGTGCTCATTGGGTCTGTCCACCTAAAATGGTGGTTTGAATGTGATTGGTTCCGAAATCGTAACACAGATACTCCAGCGATGGGATGGCCTTAGTGATCAATAGATCAGCATCCTTACCCACGGCAATGGATCCTTTGCGCTCGCTTAGATGTAAGGCTGCCGCACCGTTAATAGTTGCTGCGTTTAGTGCCTCTGCAGGGGTCATCTTCATCTGGGTACAAGCCATGTTACACACCAGTTGCATGTTTCCTCCAGGCGATGAGCCGGGGTTATAATCTGTGGCCAATGCCACGACGCAATCGTTTTCTATGAGTTCTCGAGCAGGACCGTAAGGAATGCCGAGGAAGTAGCTGCAAGAAGGCAGAAGGGTAGCAATGGTATCACTGCCGTGCAATGCCTTCA
>JAURAE010000120.1 GCA_030829675.1 Schleiferiaceae bacterium | reverse complement strand
ACTAGCAGCTTCTGAAGCGGCAATGTGGGTTACCACAGAAGCAGTTCAGGTTCATGGCGGTTACGGTTTCGTGAAAGAATACCACGTGGAGCGTTTGATGCGCGATGCTAAGATTACCCAAATCTATGAGGGTACTTCTGAGATTCAGCGTGTGGTCATCTCACGTGACTTGATCAAAAACAGCTAATTACAGCAAGGGGAGGAGTTGCTCTAGAGCAATACCTCGTGAACCCTTTAACAAGATATGGGCGTCCTTTGGGGCGCCCTTTTCATTCCAATACGTGGCCAATTCTGCTGTGGTGCCAAATTGTGCACCTTCCCAAGAGGTGCGTCCGAAAAAGTCTCCCACTAAGATGCAGCGCTGCGACATGCCTGATTCGCGGACCAATTGTACCATTGCTTCATGCTCTTGTTCAGCTGCAGCGCCCAATTCAAACATATCGCCAAGGATTAAAATACCCTCAGGATGCCATTTCGCAAAGCTCTCCACCGACAAAGACATGCTGGTAGGATTGGCGTTGTACGCATCTAATAAGACCTTATTATGTGCGGTTTCCCTCCATTCGACTCTGTTCATCGACGGCACATAGGATTCAATGGCTTTCACGATGTTGGTCGCAGAAATACCATAGTGCAAGCCGAGTGCTACTGCTGCAGCAATATTCGTTTCATTAAAAGAACCGCTGAGTTGACTTTTGATCTTGTAAACGTGATGCTCATGTTCGAAACAAAGCCCGGCAAATTCTCCTTCAGATTTAGGTAACCATTGGTACTGGCCACTGTGTTGACCAAAGGTGATGGTAGCGCATCCTTGACTTTTCTCCATTTGGATAGGGTCATCCACGTTTAGTAAAACGGATGCGTTTTTATGTGATCGAATAAAGTCGTAGAGTTCGCTTTTGCCTTTAATGATGCCTTCTACGCCACCAAACCCTTCCATATGTGCTTTCCCATAGTTTGTGATGTAGCCAAGATCTGGCTCGCAAATGGAGGCGAGTAGAGCGATTTCCCCTTGATGGTTGGCGCCCATTTCTATTACGGCCAGTTCGGTGGCTTCAGGAATACTCAATAGGGTCAATGGCACGCCAATATGGTTATTGAAGTTGCCCTTTGTCGCGTGGACATTGAATTGGCTAGAGAGTACTGCATGAAAGAGTTCCTCGTTGGTGGTCTTTCCATTGCTACCGGTCAGCCCTATGATGGGGATGCCGAGATGCCTGCGGTATTGCTTTGCACAATCTTGTAAGGCTATGAGTACATCATCTACCTGCAGAAGTCTGTGGTCTTCTCCAACTGGCTCGTCGACGACGGCATAGGAAGCACCTTCAGCCAAAGCGTGTAGTGCAAATTCATTACCGTTGAACCGTGCGCCTTTGAGGGCAAAAAACACAGAACCGGGAACTATATTACGCGTATCGGTAGATACAGCTTTACATTGAAGATAGGCCTCGAATGGAGTCATGAGCACATTGAATTGTCTTGGGGAAAGTTAGGGTATAAAAAAAACCCCGCCGAAGAGACAGGGTTTAATATTGTTAAAAGTCGGATTACATTTTGTAACGCTTGAAGTTGTGACGCTTCACATTCGCTGGACGCTTGTTGCGTGTTTCGTCCATATTCTGGAATCCTACACGATCCATGGCACAACGGAATCCGATGTAATCAGTACTTTGATCTTCTTCCAAGAAACGACGCGTACCAGGACTCAACCAGTAGGCACGATCTTTCCAGCTACCACCTTTGTATACACGAGTAGTGTTTCCGATCAATGACTTGTTACCGTAATCGTACATTGGAGCCTCACCCTCTTGAACTGGGTTCGAGTAGTTTTGAGAGCTCTCGTTATCACCGTCTAGGTAATCGCGGTAATCGCCTTTGTTGTAGTTACGACGCTTTACGGTTTCATCAATAGTTACGCTGCGCGTAGGTAATTGACCTGGTAAACGAACGATGAGAGTGTCGCCGTTGCGAACTTCTTTCTGTGGATCTTGCAATACCTCCAAAGAACCGATGTCTTGGTAGTTGCCGTCGTAGTGCTTGAATTCATTACCGCGGAAACCACGGAAATCAGTAACGTCGTAAGAAGAAATAGGACGATAAATATCTAAAACCCATTCTGCCACGTTACCCGCCATATCATATAGGCCGAAATCGTTTGGAGGATAGAAACGTACTTGCATAGTGATATCTGCTTGGTCGTTCAACCACCCAGAAGTACCCATGTTGTCGCCGCGTCCTCTCTTGAAGTTCGCCAAAATGTCTCCGCGATCTTGCTTATCTGGATTTCGGGTTCCGTTACCGTTCCAGCTGTATTTGTTTTTATCAACTACACGGTTGTAGATGCGGTGTCCACCATCGGCATATGCAGCGTATTCCCACTCTGCCTCGGTTGGGAGGCGGTACTTTGGCAAAAGGATTCCATCCTCGATGCGCGCTGGGCGACCTTCTTTACCGTAAATGCTGTTTGGATTCAGGTCTTTGAGGCCTTTCTTGTTTTGGGCGACATACTCACCTTCCTTGTATAGATAAACTTCAGTGTTGAAGTGATCTGCATCCATTTGATCTACAGATTCATTAAGTACGCCTTCTTGGATTAAGATAGCTTCGTTCACACGATCAGTTCTCCAAGAACAATAACGTTGTGCTTGTAACCAACTCACACCAACCACAGGGTAGTAGTTGTATGCAGGGTGACGCAAGTAGTTTTCTACGTAGTTGTCGTTGTAGGCTAATTTATCTCTCCACACCAAAGTATCTGGCAATGCGCTCTTGTAGATCTCTGGGTAGTAATCGTAATCGTATACGCGACGCAACCAGTACAGGTACTCGCGGTAATCTAGGTTGGTTACCTCGTTCTCATCCATGTAGAATGAGCTCACCGTCATGCGGCGAGGTACGTTGTTCCAATCTTTGATGAAATCTTCCTCAACTTGGCCCATCATGAAGGTACCACCTTCAACGAATACGAGACCTGGACCAGTTTCCTGGCCTTGGTAGCCCAAGTTTGCTTGGAAGCCACCGTTCTTTTTGTTGTTAATTGCCCAACCCGTTGAGTTGGATTCAGGGCCGGCACAGCTTGCTAGCAAGGCTACGGCTACAGTGGCAATTGAAAACTTAACGAAGGTATTCATGTAATTTAGTTGTTTCGTCTATTAGAATTTAGGACACTTAAGTGGCTTTAGTTTGCTCTTGCGTGAGCGACATGGGAATTTATAGCCCAAGCTTACTTCATGAGCACCACCTAGGGTATTGGTCAAATCGCTGATGGTGTAATCATAGCTGTAACCAAATGTCCAAGGGAGGTCAGGAGGGGTGATTCCCAAAATGAAAATCACAGCATCTGGATTGAATTGGTCAAAAATACGTCCGAGAGTTTGAGTATCCCGCACATCGCAATCTCTAAATTTAAGAGTTCGATTTGATAATCGTTGAACTCGCGATAATGCCTCCTT
>JAURAE010000011.1 GCA_030829675.1 Schleiferiaceae bacterium | reverse complement strand
AAACCTAATCACAAGATAAACATGTAGAAAGCCTCAGGCTTCCTTGTTTGGACGCGAGTTCGATTCTCGCCAGCTCCACTTGGTGATCCCGAGAAAGAACAAAGCCAGCGCAAGAATTGCGCTGGCTTTTTCTTTAGACAAAATCGGAAGCTTGCTTAAGGATTTTGGATGAAGAAAAATGCCGCAGACGCGAAGCGGATGCTGGCTTTGTTTGAACGAAAGATCCACTCCACACGGGGCCAGTGAAAGAAAACTTCAGCTGCGCAGCAGCGAGTCGAGCACCAAAGGTGCGCGAAGGTTTTCATTCTCGCCTAACACGGAAGAAGGGATGCGAGCACCAAAGGTGCGCGAAGGTTTTCATTCAAATCAATTACAATTCATCTGTATCCCTGATGCTAATCGTTAAATGTTGATGTGTATCTTCATTCCATGGATAAAATTCTACTCATGTCCCTAGGCTCCAGGGGTGATATGGAGCCCTATCTCGCTCTAGGAGAAGAGCTCAAAGACGCTGGGCATGAAATCGCTTTTTGTATGCCTGCCCAATTCCAATCCTTGGCTCAGCAGGTGAGTACAAAGTTCTACCCTATGACCTCGGATTATCTAAATTTAATTGACGACCCTGAGGTAAAAAAAATAACGGGCCAAATAGGCTCTGGCCTTAGCCGCATTCGCACTCTCTTCAAACTTTTGAGGGACACCAAGAGTATCCAAGAGCAACTCATTCGCGATCAGAAAAACGCCGACCATTCCTTTCAACCCGATGTGATCATTTACCACATCAAATGCGGATATCCTGTGATGGCTGCTTTACGCGCTGGCAGACGAGTAGAGCTGCTTATCCCCATGCCCTGTTTAGTTCACCCGGTAAGGGATTTACCCGCTATTGGAATGGGCCAATTTAATTTTAGGTTGTGGAATAAGCTGAGCTATGCCGTCACTAACTCCGCATTAATATCTCAAGCTTTGATTGGATACGGTAATAAGGTTATGCAAGAATGGAATTGGGCACCTATGAAGAAAAAGGAGGTGAAAACATTCTTACTTGAAGAAGTACCTATTGAATACCCCATTTCAAGTGAATTATTCCCTCGACCTGATTATTGGCCTGACCACGTCCGCATCACAGGCTTTAGAGAAAGAAATAAATCCAAGCACTGGACTCCACCTCTAGCTTTGACCAATTTCTTAGCAGCGTACCCTAAACCGCTTTATATCGGATTCGGTTCAATGATAAATGGACAACCTCTTAAAGTTGGAGCAGATCTGATACAAATAGCCACGACCTTAAACATTCCTATGATCATTAATACGAGTTGGGGCGGGATAGAAATCAAAGAAACAATTCCAGACCATGTACACATCATTGGAGATGCCCCCTACGACTGGCTGTTCGATAAGGTATGTGCCGTCGTTCATCATGGCGGTTCAGGCACCACTCATTCAGCCCTTAGGTTTGGATTACCACAGCTGATCATTCCACATATCGTTGACCAATTTTTATGGATGAAACTAGTCCACAAGGCAGGATTCGGACCCCTAGGGTTCCCTATCAAAAAATGGAACAAGGATAGAATCAACGATGCTATCCTTGCTCTACTTCAATTTGTTTAATACCGTCTCGAAGGCTTTTTACCTCGACTAGGCCTGGCTTCTCGCTTTGATTTAGGCTGCCCGCCCCTTCCTGGTCTTGGCGCGCGCTGGCCTTGTTTTTTAGGCTTGCGATTTTCGGGATCCGACCATTCTTCCGCAGCTCCTTCCGCAAACGGATGGTCCTCAATCAATGGAATGGATGCACTGATCAACTTTTCGATATCCTTCAAATAACCTCTTTCATCAGCAGAACATAATGAAACAGAGGCACCAGAGGCTTCTGCCCTACCGGTCCTCCCAATGCGGTGGACATACGTCTCAGCAATATTTGGCAGCTCGTAATTCACCACATATTCTAAACCTGAGATATCAATCCCCCTTGCCGCAATATCTGTAGCGACTAAAACGTTTAAGGAGCCTTCTTTAAACTCTTTCAAAGCTTTTTGTCGCGCATTTTGGCTTTTATTCCCATGGATTGCCGCAGCTTTTACCCCTTTTTTGTCCAGTATACGGACTACCTTATCACAACCGTGCTTGGTTCGACCAAAGACAAGGACAGAACCTTCCATGGATTTGACTAGCTCCAATAACATGGCAGGTTTATCATTCTTCGCGACGTAGTATACCTCTTGCGTTACCCTTTCTGCCGTTGGTTTTTCCACGGCAATTCTTACCTGCTTATAATTAGGCCTCAAAATTTGCTCGCTGAGCACCATAATATCCTTGGGCATTGTAGCTGAAAAGAATAGGCTCTGACGTTTTTGAGGAATAATGCGCAAAAGCTTTCTAATATCATGAATGAAACCCATGTCCAACATTTGATCTGCCTCATCCAACACAAAGTGCGTCAAATGGGATAAATCAATGTGTCCCTGGTTTTGTAAGTCAAGTAATCTACCTGGGGTCGCCACGAGATAATCTATACCTTTTCGAAGCTGATCAATCTGTGGATTCTGGCCTACACCACCAAAAATAACAGCCGTTCTAAGGCCGGTTCCGGCGCTGTATCTTTTCGCGTTTTCAGCGACTTGAAGGGCCAGTTCTCTGGTAGGAGTAACCACTAGAGCTCGAATTCGTCGGCGCTTAGGCGTGCCTCCATCTAGTAGGTGTTGAATGATTGGAATAGTGAAAGCGGCCGTTTTACCTGTGCCCGTTTGGGCAGTACCTAGCAAATCCGAACCTGAAAGTAGCATGGGTATGCTTTGTTCTTGGATGGGTGTAGGTTTAGTGTAACCTTGATTTTTCAAGGCAATTAGGATTCGAGAATCGAGTCCTAAAGAGTCAAATGTCATAAAGTGTTTTTAGTTAGCTACATAGCGTAGCTGGGGCAAAGATACGGCTAATTAACTGGGTATTTTTTATTTGATAGTAATACTATTATATTTGCATTGTTAAACAATTATTTGACTTTAGCGTTGATATCATATGAATGCACTGAATATTTCAGTGAGCGCCAAGCTCTACAATAAGAATCCTGAGGAGACTGACCTCGGTAAACGCATCCTTTCCAAGAGTATTGAACTCATGGAAGAGATGGGGTATGAGCATGTGACCTTTAAAAAAATTGGACTCGCGATAGAAAGCACTGAAGCAAGTGTATACCGCTACTTCCAAAACAAACACCAGCTCCTCGCCTACCTCATTAACTGGTACTGGGGCTGGCTTGAGGTCAAAATGGCACAGGAATTCATGATGCTAAATAGCGCGGAAGACAAACTAAAACGCGCCGTTGAATTATTAGTCCTACCTATGGACGAAGACGAGCGCATCCCTCACATTGACGAAGGCACCCTTCAACGTTTGGTAGTGGCGGAATACCCGAAAATCTACTTGACCAAAGAGGTTGATGCTGAAAATGAAGAAGGATATTTCCTTAGTTACAAGCGATTATGTGATACCCTTGGCATTCTTGCTCTTCAAATCAATCCGGATTACAAATACCCACACAGCTTGTTTTCGACCGTGATTTCCGCGGCTCAAAGCCAGCAGTTTTTCACCGAACACTTACCTAGACTCTCGGATGCCGCCAACGACCGCAGAGCAATCATAGAATTTCTAACCGAAATGACCCTTAACTCGATTCAAAAGCGATGACCAAAAATCCTTTCCAGAAATTTATCACGATGCTCTCGGAGGACCGTAGAGATATCATGTACCTATACGCCTACGCATTATTCTATGCTATTGTGAACCTCAGTTTACCCTTAGGGGTGCAAGCCATCATTGGCTTAATCCAAGCAGGAATGGTGAGCACGAGCTGGATCATCCTAAGTGCTGTGGTCACTTTAGGTGTTCTGGTAGGAGGCGTTTTACAGATTTTACAGTTATCGATCTCAGAAATCTTACAGCAACGAATTTTTACCCGTGCCGCTTTTGAATTCACCTATAGAATTCCAAGGTTTCAAAACGCCTCTATCCGAGGCCAATACCCCCCAGAACTCATCAATAGATTCTTTGATACCCTAAACGTACAAAAAGGACTCTCGAAGATTCTAATGGACTTTAGTGCCTCGTCATTACAAATCCTCATAGGCCTCATTCTATTGAGTACTTACCACCCCTTCTTCATCACCTTTGGTGTAGCGTTGATCGTGGTATTGATTGCTATCCTCTATTACACAGGACCACGCGGACTTGACAGTAGTATGAAAGAAAGTACCTACAAATACAAAATTGCACATTGGCTTAAGGAAATCGCTCGCACCATGGACACCTTCAAGAGGGCAGGTCATACCGAACTGCCTTTGGAGCGCACCGATGAATTGGTTAATAGCTACCTCGAACACCGAAAGCGTCACTGGAAAGTTTTGATCTTCCAATACGCGAATATCGTAGGGTTCAAAGCTTTTGTAACACTCGGTTTGTTGATCATCGGCGGACTTTTGGTGATTCAAAATGAGATTAATGTGGGCCAATTCGTTGCTTCAGAAATCGTCATCATCCTCATCATCAACTCTGCAGAGAAACTCATACTCACCATGGAGCCTATTTACGACGTGCTCACCGCCGTGGAGAAGATGAGTACAGTAACGGATATCCCACTCGAGGAAGACCAAGGCGCGATGCTCTTTGATACCATTGATACGGGCATGGGCGCTTCTTTGGAGCTAAAAGACCTCACCTACACCTCTGAGGATGGATCTCGTGCCATCCTAAACAACATAAACCTCAACATCCCGTCCGGTGCTCGTGCGGTGATCACCGGGCCCAATGGATCAGGCAAATCAACTCTCCTGCGATTACTCGCAGTGCAATACGAACCTACTCGCGGTACAGTGAGCTTTAACGGCTACCCCTCTGGCAATCTGAATACCGCAGACTTAAGATACCACGTCGGAGACTGTTTCTTAAGTGAAGATCTTTTTGAAGGAACCTTGTTAGAAAACATCACATTAGGTAGACCGGAAATAGAGTTGAGCGATGTAGAGTGGGCAATTCAAGGATTGGGGCTGCAAAGCTTCATCAAATCTCTTTCCAAAGGTTATGAAACTATGGTAGGACCCACAACCCGTCCACTGTCGAGCAGCTTGGTAGAACGCATCTTGCTGGCACGTGCCATTGTTGTTCGCCCACGCCTCCTGCTGTTGGATGACATTTTCCACCTTTTCGATCCAAAAGAGCGGAAGAGCATTGTTGAATTCATTTGGGATCCCGCCCAACCCTGGACACTGGTTGCTGCATCCAACCTCCCGACCGTTAAAGAGCACAGTACCCTAACCATCGAACTATAAGCCATGCTAA
Source organism: Schleiferiaceae bacterium (assembly GCA_030829675.1). Taxonomy (GTDB): domain Bacteria; phylum Bacteroidota; class Bacteroidia; order Flavobacteriales; family Schleiferiaceae; genus UBA10364. The sequence goes on along the minus strand of JAURAE010000011.1, from coordinate 15,999 downwards.
ATATTTCGAAGAATAGAATTAACGACCGATTAGACACAAAGCGATACAAGAGCTTCGAGAAGCTGAACAATCCTTTCATCGGCCCAAAGGTGAAGCGCACCTTTTTCATCTCTGCCTTAATCAGTTTAGGAGGGCTATTCTTGCCTTGGACCCAAAATATTCAGGCAAAAGGCACCGTCACCATGCGCCAGCCCGAGCAGCGACCTAGCGAGATTCAAGCCGCTATTGCAGGCCAAATCGCACAATGGTATGCTGTGGAAGGAGACCTCGTAGAAAAAGGCGACACGATAGCAAGACTTCAGGAAATTAAAAACGAATACCTTGATCCTGAGCTCATCGCCCGTACCATAGAACAATTAAATGCAAAGAAAGATGGCGTATCAAGCTATGTAGCCAAGGTTAGTGCATTAGAGTCGTTGGTAAGAACCTTACGCACTAATCAAGAAATCAGCGCACAAAGCCTAACCTTTAAACTTCAGGCTGCCCGTGCTGCTGCGCAAGCAGATTCTTCAAACTATACGGCTGAAGCTCAAAATTTAAAAGTCGCACAAGACCAGGCAGAACGATTCGAGCAACTTTTCAACCAAGGTCTTAAAAGTCGAACTGAAGTAGAACAGTACCGCATCAAATTGGCTCAAAGCAGAGCAAAAACTCAGGAGGCACAGCAGAAGTGGGAAATGAGCAAAAACAAGCAGCTCGACGCAAAATTAGAATTGGGCAACAACAGCAATGCTTATCTCGAGAAAATTTCGAAAGCACAAAGCGAACTCGCCACGGCTCAGGGCGCTCTAGCCGCCAGCCAAGGTGAACTCGCGAAGCTCCAAAACACCTTGCGCAACTACCAAGTGCGCAGCGGCTATTACTATATCCTTGCCCCACAAACCGGAATGCTAGCGAAAGTTACTATGCAAGGTATTGGCGAAACGGTAAAAGAGGGCACTCCCTTGGCCACTATCGTGCCTACCGCATACGAATTGGCCGTTGAACTCTACATCAGCCCCATGGACATGCCTTTGATTCATGAAGGAAGCCAGGTTATGTTCCAATTCGACGGTTGGCCTGCCATCGTTTTCAGAGGATGGCCAAACACCAGCTATGGCACCTTTAGCGGTACGGTCATTGCCATCGATCGAATCACCAATGAGAATGGCAAATACCGCATATTAGTCGCGCCCAGCGAGGAATGGCCGCAGAATTTACGCGCCGGAACCGGTGCCAGAGGAATCGCGCTTCTAAACACCGTACCGGTTTGGTACGAAATGTGGCGTCAGCTCAACACCTTCCCACCAGACTACTATGAGCCGGTGCAAGCCAAAGAGAAATTGGACAAACCAAAACTCAAGTTGAAATAATGGCGAAGCGTTTTCTCTTTATTGGCCTCTACTTCTTCTCAGCCACACTTTCAGCCCAGATCAAGGAGGCCGATAGCGTACTGACGGTCGGTGAATTCATTCAATGGGTAGACCAAAACCACCCGCTCTTGAAAGCTGTGGGGAATAAACTTCCCATTGCTAAAGCCGAACTACGAAAGGCTCGCGGTGCGTTCGACCCTTATATCAGCGGTACATTAGCCAGTAAAGAATTCAACGGAGAGCAATACTATCGTAGACCTGGAGTTCAACTGAGCAGTACGACGGCCAGCCCGGTCCAATTCCAACTGGATTGGAATAGCATCGATGGACTCTATACCAATCCTCAAGACAAACTCCCGCCCGAGGGCTTGTTTGCCGTCGGTGGTATGATCAACCTGGGTAGAGGATTATTGACAGACGCACGCCGCACCGATCTTGCTTTGGCAAAAGCCGGAGTCGAACTTAGTGCCGCAGAGGCAGAATTGTACCGCAACGAACTATTGACCAAAGCCGTCCAATCCTATTGGAAGTGGTTTGAAGCAGACCAAAATGTTGAGGCTAATGAAGTAGCGTGGCAAGCCGCGATAGAAGTCTATGCCTTTACCATTAGTGCTTTTGAGGCTGGCGATGCCTCCGCGATGGACACTTTGGACGCCCGAGCCTTAGTCAGCACCTGGGAAACGGATTTCTACAGCGCACAGAGCAAGGCGGTCAAGGCCTTATATGATTTGAGCAACTGGCTTTGGTCGGCCGAGGAAATCCCTGTCGTCCTTCAACCCTATGTCCGACCCTCTGCGGAATTGCCGAGGCAAATGGAAACTACCGTGTTGGGCAATGAGCACCCACTCTGGGCCTACAACGATCAAAAAGAAGAGCAGTTGCGGCTCAAAAGACAATTGGCCCGTGAATACCTCAAACCTACCATTGCCGTGGGCGGTGCCTACTTGCTGCCCGGTAATTTTGGAGCGTTGCCTAGCCAAGGGGATTTCGACGCAAACAATCGGTTGGTGAAGGCCAAACTTGGCATCCCATTGTTCTTACGGGAAGGAAGAGGCTATACGCAGAGCCAAAACCTTCAACTCGAAAACTTCCAATGGGAGCGTTCAGCCATTGAGAATCAGTGGAACAATGCCCTGAGCAGTACAGCCACCCAATTACTTCAACTAGAATCCGCTGTCAAAGCGAGCGTTGCCAACCAAGAGTCCGTATTCCTGTTGCTTCAAGCAGAGCAGAAAAAACTGGTGCTCGGCGATAGCGAATTAATCAAGGTCAACTTACGCACCAGTTATTTCGCCAAAGCGCAAATCCAACGGGCGAAATTACAAGCGGAATTGGGTCAAACCTGGGCCTATTGGATGCAGCTCAGCGCGGCATACTAGGGGCAAAATATTTCATTACATTGTGAGCTCGTTAACTCACTCTGAAATGAACAAAACTTGGAATTGGTCCCTGACGGTGGCCTTAGCCGGCTTCTTGTTTGGTTTTGATACTGTCGTAATCTCTGGTGCAAATGCACCCATCAAAGAACTTTGGCAAACCTCCGCTTGGTTTCATGGCGTATTCATCATGTCGATGGCGCTTTGGGGCACGGTGCTTGGATCTTTAGCCGGGGGTATTCCAACTAAACGAATAGGCCGTAAGAAAACCCTCATTTGGGTAGGCGTACTTTACCTAGTAAGTGCCTTGGGCTCTGGGTTAGCCACTGATCCTTATATGTTCTCCTTTTTCCGATTCCTCGGAGGCGTCGGAGTCGGGGCCTCTACGGTCGCTGCCCCCACCTACATAAGTGAAATCAGCTCCGCGAAATCACGCGGTCGACTCGTAGCGCTGTACCAGTTCAATATTGTCTTCGGAATCCTCATCGCCTTCATCTCGAATTACCTCCTCGACGGCGTTGGCGGCAATAGCGACTGGCGCTGGATGCTGGGTGTAGAAGCCATTCCTGCCGCTTTATATTGCCTATTGATTTTTGGGGTGCCCAATTCTCCTCGCTGGCTTGTGGTCCAACAAAAGGACGAAGCAGGAGCCCTCGCTACCCTGCAACTTATTCATGGTGATGGGGGTAAAGCGCAAGCGGAATTGGACGCTATAAAAAACCACACCTCAGAGGAAAGCAGCCGCAAAGGGGTCTTCAGCGGCAAATACAACAAGAGCCTACTTTTAGCCTTCTTACTTGCCTTCTTCAACCAATTGAGCGGAATCAACTTCATCCTGTACTACGCACCGGTAATTTTGGAGAACGCGGGATTCGCCTCGTCGGACTCCCTCCTCTCCTCTATCTCTATCGGCGGAACCAACCTCATCTTCACCTTTGTAGGTCTCTATTTAATCGATCGAATGGGGCGTAAGTCGCTCATGTACATCGGTTCCGTAGGCTACATTATCTCTCTGGCGATGGTGGCCTATGGGTTCAAAACTGAAGCTTCTGCAGGGTTCAACCTCTTTTTCATTCTCACGTTCATCGCTTCCCATGCAGTAGGTCAAGGCGCGGTCATTTGGGTATTCATTTCCGAAATCTTCCCGAACAGCGTACGCGCGGCCGGTCAAGCTTGGGGCACAGGAACGCACTGGGTGTTCGCCGCACTGATCACCATGCTCGGTGAGGTAGTGATCGAAGCGTTCCCAGGATGGACTGTATTCGCCTTCTTCGCAGCCTTTATGGTACTGCAGCTCTTATTTACGCATTTCATGATGCCGGAAACAAAGGGTGTTAGTTTGGAGGAATTGCAAGACCAATTAACCTCGAAAGATGCCTAAACTCTATTGCTTTGGCGAAGTATTGTGGGACCTCTTCCCAAGCGGCGCGAAGCCGGGTGGAGCACCCATGAACGTCGCTATCCACGCACAGAATTTGGGACTAGAAAGTGCCGTCATTTCGGCTATTGGCGATGATGAGCGCGGTGGGACACTGCTCGATATTCTACAAGAGCGCGGTGTCAATACTGAATTCATCACCATAAGCGAGCACCCTACTGGAACGGTCACGGTGGACACCTCTAATCCTTCGGAGGTTCGCTACACCATTGACGAGCCAAGCGCTTGGGATTTCATTGGTACGCCTGAAATTTCATGGGAGCCCGGCGATCTACTCTTGCACGGGTCTTTAGCAACTCGAAGTAAGCACAGCTACCAGGCACTAAAAACGCTCAGAACTCAAGCCAGTACGCGGGTGTTTGACCTCAACCTCCGAGCACCCTTTATCGATTCAGATCGCATTCTAGAATTACTTACGGGTACAGAAATCGTCAAGGTGAACGAAGAAGAATATGAATTGCTCGCCCAGTGGTTATCATTGGATTCTAATCCAGAGTTGGGGTTTGAAGCCATGCACGAAACATTCGGCACCCAAGAACTCATCGTAACGAAAGGTGGTCAAGGCGCGCTTTGGGTAAATAGTTTTGGTACACTTCAGAGCAAGATCTTTCCAGTAACGGTAAAAGACACCGTGGGTGCTGGAGATAGCTTTCTAGCCGCCATGCTCTTTGGCATTTCCCACCTATTGGAGCCGCAACTAACGCTAGATTACGCCGCTGCCCTTGGCGCTATGGTCGCCAGCAAAGAAGGGGCTAACCCGCTCATTAGCAAAACCGAATTAATAGCCTTTATCGACGCTTCATGAGATATTTCATTCTAGCCGCCCTACTGTATTGTGCGGCATGCGCGCCAACGGAATTGGATCCAAATCAAACTTCGAGTACCGATACCTCTGAGGTATATCGCCCGCTCTATCACTTTTCGCCTGAAGCGCATTGGATGAATGATCCAAACGGGATGTTTTATAAGGACGGAACCTACCATCTGTATTTTCAATACTACCCTGAGGGCAATCAGTGGGGGCCTATGCATTGGGGACACGCGAGTACGAAAGATTTGTTGCATTGGATCGAGCACCCCATTGCTATTTATCCGGATACGGCCCTGGGCTACATTTTTAGCGGGTCGGCAGTGATTGACACCCTTAACGTGAGCGGCTTGGCCGTGGATAGCACCCCTCCCATCATCGCCATGTACACATTCCACAAACGTCCAGGCGACGTACAAACCCAAGGCATCAGCTACAGCCTTGATGGTGGGATGACCTATGAATTTTACGAAGGCAACCCTGTCCTCCCTAACCCAGAATTAAAAGACTTCCGAGACCCTAAGATGATGTGGGACGGTACGCAGTGGATATGTGCCCTAACGGTGGGTCAAGAAATTGCATTTTACGGCAGTGAAAATTTAATGGATTGGACCCTGTTAAGCCAATTTTCAGGCGAACACGGCAACCACGGCGGCGTCTGGGAATGCCCGGAGCTCTTTTCGCTCACTACAGAGGAAGGCATCCGCAAGGACATCCTCCTTGTTAGCATCGGCAGCGGCGCGCCAAACGGCGGATCAGGCACGCAATACTTCGTGGGTCATTGGGACGGAACAGCCTACACTGCTGAGCACGATGACCAGCGCTACATGGATTGGGGACGCGATAATTACGCCGGCGTGAACTGGTGGAACGCCCCTACCGATCGCGGCAAGAAACTCTTCATGGGTTGGATGAGCAATTGGGACTATGCCCAAGTGGTCCCTACCTACAAATGGCGCAGTAGCATGACCCTGCCGAGAGAATTATCTCTGGTAGAACTTGACGGCCAATTCCACATCAAACAACAGTTCCGCCTGGAGGGCGGCAATGGTTTCCAAGCCAATCTCGAACCAACGATGGGGCTTCGTGGGGCCAATACTTTTGGAATTAATTTCTCTGCGGAGCCGCAATGGTCACTACAATTGACTTCAGCTGCAGGCGACACCTTGGATATTTGGACCAGTGTAGATTCCATTTACATCGACCGCTCCAAATGCGGATTGGTAGATTTCGAACCTTCTTTTAAAAATATCATGAGGGGCCCTAGGAAAACCACCGGTGCTGATTACGAAATGTATATAGATATTATGAGCCTTGAGCTCTTGGCCGACGACGGGCTAATTGCCATGACGGCGACCTTCTTCCCGAAAGAGCCCTTTAACAAATTAGAATTCGAAGGACTGAAAGAAGGTACCCTTACTTCCCTACGCGAATAGTTGTCACCACCTCATCCGTTTCTCCAGACCGAACAGTGCGCCAAGGGAAATCTGGGTGACCTAGACCTGTGATCGGCTCAATAGCCACAAAAGGGGCGTCCGCAAGTCGGAATACCTGGGTAATGGCGGATAGCGGTTGGATATTAACATCCCCAAGCTCGACCGATTCCATTAAAAAGGCGCCGTCCACTTCTTCGGTCCAATTAAAACCTTCAAAAGGAATCTTTTCGCCCGGATGGCTTACTTCATTCTTCTTTAATCGATGGGTCGGCACAGGGTGTAATGCTGGGGCATTGGTCTTGAAATAAGGATGCCACCCCATATGAAAAGGCAAATTTGCTTCGCCAAGATTATCTATACGTCCGCTAAGGGTAAGACCATTCTGCTCAAGAGTATAGCGGATGGTTAATCGGCACGGAAAAGGATAATATTCTTTTGCGCCATCATAATTCCAGCTTGCCTGTATACCACTGGGCAGTTGGGCCAATTCAAACTCCTCCCAAGGTGTAATACCGTGCAGCGCCGCCCGGTGTTTCTCATCGTTGATGGGCCAATGATACTCAGCTCCTTCGAATGCCATCACCGTCCCTGATGCCATGCGCACTGGAAATGGGAACATTACAGCGCCAGCGGCCCACTGGTGCCACTGATCGCCAAAATCGTGAAGCAATTCTCTCCCTCCTATTTGCAACGACAACAAAGAAGCGCCTCTACTTGCTACAGTAAAGGCGCCCCAAGAATTTTCATAGAAGAGGTGTTCTCCCATTATTTTGTGATATCGTAGACTTCTTGAATTTTCTTCAGACTTCCTTCAAAGTCAAAATCGAGATCCACTAATTCCCCATTGGCAAGATCGTATACCCAGCCGTGCACTTGAGGAAACTGATTCGCGGCGTAGCTCTTTTGAACAAAGGCCGTTTTCATAACATTGAAGCATTGCTCTAACACGTTGAGTTCAATGAGTCTATTATAACGATCATGCTGATCTTCGATAGCGTTCAAAGCATCGGCATGAGTGCGGTAAACGTCGCGAATTTCACGCAACCAACCGTCGATCAAGCCTAAGTTTGAATTCCCCATAGCGGCAGCCACACCACCACAATTGTAATGGCCACAGACCACCACGTGTTTTACTTTCAGGTGCTCTACCGCGTACTGAATGACACTTTGTGCATTCATATCGGTATTCACGACAAGGTTTGCAATATTGCGGTGTACGAAAACATCTCCAGGCTCCAAACCCATGATTTCATTCGCAGGTACGCGGGAATCCGCACATCCGATATACAAGAAATCCGGACTTTGCCCTTTGGCTAAGTGCTTAAAAAAATCTGGATCTTTTTCAAGGTTTGTCCTGATCCATTCTCTGTTGTTTTCGAAAACCTTGCGGTACGTTTCATTCATGATGTGGTAGTGTTTTGTTGTGGCCTTAAGATAGTTTATTTCCACACATCACCCAAAAGGACTGCGTAAGGTATATGCCTTTGGACGGTAATACTTATCCGCTAGTCGCATTAAGAATTGAAAGAATCTACTAGAGCTGTAGAAGGAGAAATAGTTCTCTTCCGGCACGGCGCCATAGGTGCTTTTAATTTCTGTAGCAGTCCTGCCTAAATGCACCTTTTTTACGCCGGTAGTTATTCCGTGTCCAATTAGGGTAAACATCGCATGACTGTAAAAGTCCTCAGGTGCATCATCGCTTTGACCAAAATGCATGGCTCGAAGCACGGGACCATCCTCAATACAGGAAATAAAACCCACCAGCTCCTCACCGCGGTAAAAGCCGAACAACTTAAAGGATCCCCCGAAACATCGGTTAAACATCCCTAGCAAATGCTCCAAGTTCCCCGGCAAAGCCACCACCTTATCTCTCAAGGTGGCCTCCAACATAGCTACGCATTGTTCAAACTGAGGCCCCTCTTTCGGCAATACCTCCACGCGTATGCCTTGATTACTCTTTTGCACCTTACGGACCCGAGCACGGTACTTTTTCTTCATCTCAGCCACATATTCATCAAAGCTGGACCAAGAAATAGGCAGCACCATATAGGGATCACCCTTGTAACTGTGCCATCCTTTGGAACTCACGGGGGCATTTGTGAACGACAAAAACAACGTACATGTGGCGCCTTGTGCCCGAAAGGCTCGTAGCGCCACCTCTGCTTTTTCCGCACTCAGGTTCCAAAAACCTGGCAACCAAGGGCTACCAGCCACCTGCAAAATTCCCTTGCGGATGATCGCATTGGTCAATCTCAATCCACGAAGAGTCAAATACTTCCCACTGCTTCTACGCAGTTCAGGGGTGGTCATCGGCAGGAATTCCCCTGTGGGTAAATGGAGAATTTGCCCAGGAATATTATCTAAAACCGAAGATTCTAAGGAGGTCGCGGTCAAAGGTTAGTGCAATTAGTTAACTTTAACTCAGAAGTCAATGGCCATGTATACTCCGAACCAATTCCAAACTCAATTGTTCGACGAGATTTTTAGCTCCACCAAAGGTAAGCGTAAAATCACGGCAGAACTCATGGAAGTACTCGGATGTTCTAGAGCCTCTCTTTACCGCAAAAGAAGGGGCACCACCCCATTGACGACCGACGAGCTCATCCGATTGGCCGATCATTTTTCGCTGAGTATCGATGCCTTGAGAAAGAATACCGAAGAGAATTCATTGGTCGTGGTTTGTACGACCCTTCCTCCGATCAAGGGGTACGACGATATCGACTTTTACCTCGATAATACCAGGCGTAATTTGAATCAAGCGGTAAATGTTTCCGGGGCCCAATTATATTTTATCGCAAAGGAAGTTCCCATTTATCGTTACATGGACCGCCCCACACTCAGTGCTTTCAGATTTTATCTATGGAACCACGAGCACATGCGCCGAAACGATAGGTTTGACCCTAGTCAAACACCACAAGTACTCTTCGAAAAGGGCCAGGAGTTAAGCGAGTTAAGCCGTCAATTAAAAGTGACCGAATTTTGGACGCTTTCCTCTTTCGACAATTTGATCAATCAAATTCACTATGTCAAAAATCGAGGGTTGGCAAGTGACCGATTAGTCTCTGCCATGAAGAGAGAATTGGAAGAGGTGTTGGCGGAATTGGTCCAAGACATTAAAAAAGAGCAAACCGCACAGGGGCAACCCTATCATATGATGCTCTGTGAATACCTCACCATTAACGACGGGGCACTTCTTGAAATCACAGACCACCACAGTGTGGCGCTGTTCTCTTACAGCTCCATCAACTACCTAAAAAGCAGTAACCCCAACGTCGTCGATGCGTTCAAGCGAGGCCTCCGCTACCATCGCATGCAGGGAGAAGTACTCGATGGCCTAAATAAGGACGGCCTCCATAAATTCGAAGATGCGATTCGTGCAAAAATTAGTGCACTGTAATGAAGGAGGCTATACGAGCCGCTCTTTTTCTTAGCGCCTCCATAGATTCTTCACCGGTTCTATCATAAGCCAGCGCTACCGCCATACGACGGTAAGGGCGAGTGGTGGGCTTGCCAAAAATCTTAAAATCTGCCTGTGGCTCAGCGCTAGCTTTATCTAATCCACCATAAACCGGCTCACCGTCTTTTTCAGCTAGGACCACCGCACTAACCCCAGGGTACCTCAATTCAATCTCGGGAATTGACAAACCCAACAATGCGCGAGCATGCAATTCAAATTCGTTGAAGTTCTGAGTGCCTGCTAAAGTAACCATGCCTGTGTCATGCGGGCGCGGGCTAAGTTCCGAGAAGTACACGGCATCATCGCCCAAGAAAAACTCAATGCCCCAAATTCCAGCACCTCCTAGCGCCTCTGTTACTTTCTTCGCCATACTTTGTGCCTCGAGCAGTTGTGCCGTATCCATGGCACACGGTTGCCAACTTTCTTGGTAATCGCCTCTTTCCTGACGGTGTCCAATAGGCGCGCAAAACAACGTAGGTCCGTGTTTCTGGGTAACCGTTAGCAAGGTGATTTCAGTATGAAAATCAATGAACCCCTCCACTATAATTTCCTTCAAATCGCCTCGGCTGCCCTCCATAGCATAGGTGAAGGCCGCCTGTAATTCACTGGCATCCTTTACCACACTCTGTCCTTTCCCTGAACTGGACATCAACGGCTTCACCACACAAGGCAATCCTATTTCTTTCACAGCCGATTCGAACTCTTCTATGTTCGTAGCATAAGCATAGGGCGCCGTGCGTAAGCCCAACTCCTTGGCCGCCAAATCGCGAATAAGCTTGCGATTCATGGTGAAATTTGCCGCTTTTGCAGACGGTGTTACTTGTATACCCGCTTGCTCAAACTCGTACAATTTATCTGTCCGAATACTTTCTACTTCTGGAACGATAATATCTGGATTATGTTTCTTCACCGCCGCCTCCAGCGCATCACCGTCCAACATGGAAAACACTTCGAAATGATCCGCCACCTGCATCGCCGGCGCACCTTCATAGGCATCGCATGCCACCACCGTACAACCCAGCCGCTGCAAGGCGATAACCACTTCTTTACCTAATTCTCCAGATCCTAGTAAGAGTACTTTTTGCATAGTTTTTGCGTTTATCGCTAAGGTATTGAGTAATTTCGTGTTCATGAGAAGATTCATCCTACTGGTTTTCACACTCTTTTACACCGTGGTTTCCACCGGTGCAGTAGGATTATTGCATTTCTGTCAGCACGAATCGTCGGTACATTTGGGAATCGTACACGAAGCCCACAACGCAATTGTAGAGGAGCCGTCTTGTTGTCATACAGAAACTTCATCTTGCGATACTTCTCACGAAAAAAGTGAAGAAGATTGCTGCGAAACAACCTACACTTCATTAGACCTTATGGTCAAAAGCAGTGAGGTAAACATTGTACTGCCGTTTGTCGCACCTGAAATTTTTCAATGCACAGATAGTCAACAAATAGACAGTCCTCTTTCGAATACCACCCGTGTCGTTCAGTCGACAGGACCGCCACTCTATATCGCTCTTCATAGATTAACGTTGTACGCGTGATTTCAGGATTGTCTTTAGCAACATCCTTAATTCAAAAAAAAATCAAGTACAATGAAATCATTATTTATATCTATCGCGCTTTGTAGCGCAATGGCTCTCGGGGCACAAAGCAAATTCACTGAAACCACCATTGAAGTCGACGGACTCTGTGGTATGTGTGAGGAGCGCATCGAAAATGCGGCCTACTTGCCAGGAGTTAAAAAAGCAGATTGGGATCGTGAAACGCACCAATTAACCTTGGCATTCCGTAACGACAAAGTTTCCAAAGAGGAAATCATTGCATCCATCAACGAAGCGGGTCATGATGTTAAAGATCATTTAGCCACAGACGAGCAATATGCGAACATCCACGGATGCTGCAGATTCAGAGATGCGGATTTGAGAGCTTCGCACGGTTTGGGTGATCCACTCTGCAAACCTGGCGAGACACACGAGGAACACCACGAACACGGCGAAAAGCACAAGCACTAAGCCATGACTTTTCCTTATTTACGGGTGTTGATTGGCCTACTTTCCGTAGGGTCGATGAGCGCTCAAGTCGTGGATACGTCCTCGATAGAACTATTCGAAACACTCGAAGAGGTTGCCATTGACCGTGACCCCGGTGTATCTCTTTCCAAGAAAGCTATTCTTAGCCAAGAACTCATCTCGGAAGTAGAGTTACGCAAAGCAGCTTGTTGTGACCTCAGCGAAAGCTTTGAGACCAACGCTTCTATTTCAGCCTCTTTTACCGATGCCGTAACCGGTACTCGGCAAATCAGGCTCCTTGGATTAGAAGGCCCTTACGCGCTCTACACCCGAGGTAACCTTCAGACGATGGGGGGACTATCTTCAGTCCTGGGTTTAGCCCTCATTCCGGGCGCTTGGATCCAAAGTATTCAGTTGACGAAAGGCCCCGGTAGCGTGGTTAATGGAGCCGGAGCAATGAGTGGTCAAATCAACTACGAACTGCGCCCAAGCTTCACCGAGCAAAAAGCACATTTCAACTTGTTTGCCGGTCCAGGACGATTTGAACAGAACGCTATCTATACTTGGAAGCAAAGTAAGCGGTGGTCTTCAAATGTGATGGTTCATGGACGGCAACAACTGTTCCGCTGGGACGGCAACAATGACGGGTACTTAGATTCGCCTTTGTCGCAGCATATTTTCGTTCAAAATGCGTGGAAGCACAATGGTAAGTTTAGCGAGGCCCAATTTGGCCTTAAGGCGAGCGCCATCAAGAACATTGGGGGCAGCGCGTTGTACGGATACCCTACCCTAGTTCCGATATGGTCGCACGAGTTACAAACCAACAGGTATGAACTTTGGGCGAAACGCGGTTATTTCCTTGATGGCGGTATCAACCGCAGTATAGGTACACAACTAAGTGCAGTATACCAAGATTTGGACAGTTACTTCGGCAACCGTCTCTTTACCGGAAAAGAGCAGCGTCTGTACGGAAACTTGATCTTCCAAGACAATATCTTCGATACACGTCACACATTGAAGGGAGGATTGGATTTCAATAATTTCTTCATACACCAAGATATGTGGGGATATAATGGCGATAACGACGGGTTCATCACTGGTATTTATGGGGAGTACAGTTATGTAAACTCACCGGATGGCGAAGGATTGAGTATGATTCTAGGGCAACGCTACGACCGAGTAATGGTAGGGCCACGAGTAGGAAGTAACTTCTACTATGTGCCTAGACTGCACCTGAAGTACAATCACAACGCTTGGTCTTTTAGAAGTCAAGCGAGCTATTCTTATAGAGTAGCTACCCTTGGCGCTGAATACATGGGCTACATGGCAAATAATAGACACGTACTCTTAGAAGGAAATGTAGTTCCCATTGAAAGTGGCACTACCTACGGTGTAGGTGTAGCCTGGAACAAGGACGTATTGTACAAAGAATTACAATGGTATGCCGACATCTATTATACCCAATTCGACTCAAAAGTCGTAGTCGATTTAGACGGCAGCACGGATACGATGAGAATCGAGACTCCTGGAGATCCCTACAGTAGGCAATATGATAACATCGGCCAAATGTTGATGTACAGCCCCTATTCTCTGTCCGCACAATTAGGAGGACAATATGAGCTATTCCACAGAACCTTAGTAAAGGTCGCTTATCGCTACCAGGACGTTAAGCAGCGTGATTTGAATACATACCGCGAGAACCCCTTAGCTCTTGAAGAAGTCATTCTCAACGTGCCTCACCTGGTTTATGTTGGAGCCAGCTACTCAGGCAGAAAAGGAATGGGCATTGAGATCAATGCCACATACAACAGCTCGCAACGACTGCCGGATGTTGGATACGAAAATCGCAGCCCTGCTTTCACCATGCTCAATGGTCAGATTAGCAAGGACAGCCCGGCTTTCGGACAGATTTACGTAGGGATTCAAAATGCATTAAACGTTCGACAATTAAACCCTGTAGTAGGCGGCGACTTACCGTTTGACGGGCGATTCGATGCCTCCGTAGTTTGGGGTCCCATTATGGGTCGTCAGATATACGCCGGCTGGCGGTACGACTTGAAATTCCAAGAATAAAAAAGGCGCCCTGAGGGCGCCTTTTTTTATGAAATATAAAATTTTGCGCTACGCGCTGTTTCGCGAGGCATTGATGTTTCCATAGAGGGAACGCACCACCATCTTCTCATACTTCGCACGCACCTCGTCACTGAGGTTCTGCTCGCGCAAGGTGATCAAGGCATATTGCTGAATGACCAGCAGTGGAAGCACTATATTCTCGCGCAAGGCGATGGAGGCCTTAATGCCAGGGTTATTGCTCAATAATTCCGGCTGTCCGCTGACCTTCAATACAAACTTCTCTGTGCGCTCGAACTCATCGTTGAGCACTCCCCAGAAGGCACCAAACTTGGCATCGTCTGCCATATATGAAGTCAATGGGAAGAAGGTCTTACACATACTCTGCATCGAGTTTTCAATGAGGGTACGGAAGAACTTGGACTTGCGGTAGAGGCTTTGCACTTCATGCAACCTGCCCGCTTCACTCAAATCTTGGAAGGCCTTACCCAGACCATAGAATCCCGGGATGTTCATCTTCAGCTGTGACCAAGCCCCCACAAACGGAATGGCTCTCAAGTCGTCCAGCTCAAGCTTCTTGGCCTTGCCACGCTTCGACGGGCGTGAACCGATGTTCGCCATACCGTAGTACTTGAGTGGGCTCATCTCCTCTAAGAACTCAGTGAAGAGCGGGTGCTCCTTGAGTTCGGTATAGTATTTCAAGCTGATGTCGCTCAATTCTTCGAGTAGCTGACGCTCCTGCGGCTCCAAGGTTTTGGTTTCATCGGTCAACAAGATGTTTTCCAAACCAGCCGTGATGAGCTGCTCCATATTGAACTGCGCACTCTCCGGCGTACCGAAGTTGCTCGAAATCGTTTGACCTTGTACGGTCAATTGGATTTCTGACGATGCAATCTGCGAGCCCAAGGATGCATAGAAGTTGTGGGTATTACCGCCACCACGTGCTGGCGGTCCGCCTCGACCGTCAAAGAAGAGCACATCTATATCGTGCTGCTTTGAAATACGCGTGAGGTTCTCTTTCGCACGGTAAATGTTCCAGTTGGCACTCATGTATCCACCATCTTTAGTTCCATCTGAGAACCCTAGCATGATGGTTTGTTTGTTGCCGCGTTGGGTGAGGTGCGCGCGGTAATTGGCTTCAGAATACAAGGTATTCATCGAAGCACCTGCACCGACCAAATCGTCGATGGTTTCAAAGAGCGGCACAATGTCCACCGTGATCTTTTCGTCCCCGAAGGCGGTCCATCGCGCCAAGGCGAACACGCGCGCCACATCCATGGCACCACGACAGTTCGAGATGATATAACGGTGGGCCCCTTTAGGACCATTTTTGGCTTGTATTTCGCGTATCACCCGGAAGCTCTGCAAGGTATCATCAATGCGGTCATCCCCGGTAAGGGTGCCGTCCCAAGCTGCTTGCATGGCAAACAACTCTCCAGGAGTTTCTGGTACCACTACCCCCAATTGCTCGGCCAAGGCATCAAAGGCTCGCTTGATCTCGCGGCTATCTTGACGGATATCAATGCTCGCAAAATGCGATCCGAAAAGTGCCACTCTATCCAGGAGCTCTTCCACGAGCTCCACGAAGATTCCATCGTGCTGTTCGTGCAAATCTGACAGGACTTTATGTAAAGCACTTCTGAACTTTATGAAATCCCATTCCTCTTGGTGGCGGATACACTTCAAGACCATTTTTTCGATGTCCATGAGCTCCTCGTACACCCCTGAGAATGAAATACGGCGGCGCAACCTGCGCAAATCTTGGTAATAGCATTGCAACAGAACATCGCGCAGTCGGCCCGCCACTTGTAGGGTCGTATCCACGCTCACAAACGGGTTGCCGTCGCGATCACCGCCAGGCCAGAACCCGAGGTTGATCAAATTCAACGTCCCGTCCCAATTCGGTAAAGAGCGGCGCATCTCAGCCGTAATATCTCCCGCACTCTGGTAGAACACGTTCTGTAAATACCAGATTAGGTTGATGGCCTCATCGTACGGGGTTGGCTTAGTTTTTTGGAAGAATGGAGTTTTTCCGAGCTGCTTCAAATACGTA
>JAURAE010000119.1 GCA_030829675.1 Schleiferiaceae bacterium | reverse complement strand
AAGATGTGCAGTTCACCCAATTTGCGAACAACAAAATCTTCTATAATCCAGGAGTCACTGGAGCGGGAGATGCTATTTGTTTAGGCATGGCCGCCCGTCAACAATGGGTAGGCTTTGATAATGCCCCAAGTACACAGAACTTCACCGCTAACATTCCATTGAATATTCTTCATGGTGGCTTAGCAGTAAATGTGACCAATGATATGATTGGGTATTTCCAAGACATGACGGTAGGATTGGGCTACGGTTACCAGATGGACCTTGCAGGAGGAACACTTGGATTGGGATTGCGCGTAGATTTCAGAAACAAAGCAGTAACCACAGGAAATTGGGCGCCGCCTCAAACCATGAACGATCCATCGTTGGTGGCTTTTGGCAGCAGCTCCATGGCAACTGATTTGAACTTTGGCGCCTACTACCGCCACTCCAACTGGTACGCAGGATTGAGCAGCACAAGACTCCTCGAAACAAAAGATATCCTCAACGCAACAGGCGGCAGCTTCAATGCAGAGATTCGCGGACAACGTCATTACTATCTCATGGGGGGGTATGATTTGGACCTTGGAAATGACTTCGTGCTTCAGCCGGCAGCCATGATTAAGACTGACTTTGTGACCACACAGTTTGATTTAAATGCTGCAGCGATGTACAATAATCAAATCTGGGGTGGCGTTACATACAGAGTGCAAGATGCCTTGGCTGTTATGGCCGGCTACCAAATCACGAAAGATTTGCGTGCAAGTTACTCGTACGACCTAACCACGTCTACGTTGAGAAACTCAAGCAGCGGCTCTCATGAAATCATGATGACCTACTGTTTTACGATCGAAATTCCGCCTAAAGAAAAAGGCAGTTACAGAAACCCTATATTTTTGTAATATAGCGGCTTGCTTAAAAAACGAACAAAGTAGAAATACATAGATTATGAAAAAGTTCCTCTTAGGGCTCACCACAGCAGCACTTTTGGCCTCATGTGGCAGTAGTGATCACGGTGAATTGGTAGGTGTTCAAGACCGACCAACCTGGTACCCTAGCGAACCTTACGGCATGGTATACATCCCACAGGGATCATTCACCATGGGAAACCATGATGAAGATGTACCGTATGCATATACTGCTCCTGCGAAAGTGGTGAGTATTGCCTCATTCTACATGGATCAAACCGAAATCACGAACAACGAATACCGTCAGTTTGTACACTGGGTACGCGATTCTATCGCTCGTGTTCGCTTGGCTGAAGGTTTGGTAGAAGATTTTGAGTACATCGATCTTGCGGAAGCTGAAGATCCAACTTACTTCCAAGATTACGTCGCGTTGAACTACCCAGATAGTATGATGCGTCGTTTGGATTGGGATCCTTACCTCGAGTGGGACAAGAATCGCTACCCATCTCCGGAGTACACCGAAGTAATGGAAAGCATGTATCTCGCTCCAGAAGAGCAGTGGTTGGGTTACCGTCATTTGGATACTCGCCAATTGAACTACACTTTCTACTGGATCAACAAGCAAAAAGCAGCAAGCAAGCTCAACCGCGTTGAATACGATTACCGCGATGAGGATGGCGATGGAGATTTATTCGGTTACAGGGACTACATAAGCTTCTCAAAAGAATCTTCAGATAGAGCATCGTTTTTTGAAAAAGAAATAATTAATGTTTATCCAGATACATTAGCTTGGATACATGATTTCACCTACAGTTTTAACGAGCCAATGCACGATAAGTATTTTTGGCACCCAGCATACGACGATTACCCAGTTGTCGGTGTGAGCTGGAGACAAGCACGTGCTTTCGCGAACTGGAGAAGTAAGTACCGTCGCGACTATTTGAAACGAGTTGGAGAATTAATCGAGCATGACTTCCGTCTGCCCACAGAGGCTGAATGGGAATATGCTGCGCGTGGTGGAGAAGAATTGACTACCTACCCTTGGGGGGGGCCTTACGCTACCAACAGCTCTGGTTGTTATTTAGCGAATTTCAAACCTCGTCGTGGTAACTTGACTGCAGATGGAGGGTTCTATCCAGTGAAATCTACGGCTTATTCACCTAATGGTTACAACCTTTATTGTATGGCAGGTAATGTCGCTGAATGGACGTCTACGGCTTTTGATGTCCAATCGTATGCTTTTGCAAGTGATATGGCACCTGATTTCCAATACAACGCATTCGACGATGAACTCGAAACGATGAAGCGTAAAGTGATTCGTGGCGGTTCATGGAAAGATGTAGCCTACTTCATGCAGCTAGGCGCACGTGATTACGAATACCAAGACACAGCGAAGAGCTACATCGGCTTCCGTACTGTTCAAAGCTTCTTGGGTCGTGACCTAAAAGACTTTTAATAATAAGATACCTTAACTCAAATTTTATACTTCATCTATTATGGCACTAATCGACGTAAACGGTAAAAGATTCAAGAACTTCATGGCAAAACTGTACGGTTTTGGTGCATCTGTCGTGATTTTAGGGGCGATGTTTAAAATCATGCACTGGGAAGGTGCGAACTACATGCTCGTAATTGGTTTGACTACAGAGGCGGTGATTTTCTTCTTCTCAGCATTTGAGAAGCCAGCTACTGAATACGATTGGTCATTGGTTTACCCTGAGCTAGCTACTGGTGATGGTGATCGCGCATTGACGGTAACTGAGCAATTAGACAATGCACTAGAAAACGGTGGTATTGATTCAGAGCTGATCGCTCGCTTGGGCGAAGGCATGCGCAGCTTAAGTGAAACAGCTGGATCTCTTTCAGGTGCAGTTGATGCTGCAGGCGCCACTGCTAAATACAGCGAACAACTAAATTCAGCTGCTGCGAACATGGAAAGCTTGAATGCTTTGTACGCGGTGCAATTAGAAAATACTACTGCACAGGTAGAGCGTCAGAACGACGTTATGGAAAAATTGGCCACTGCCTCAACTGATGCTTCAGATTTGGCAGGTCAAATCTCTACCTTGAAAGGTAACCTCGAGACTTTAAACAGTGTTTACGGCGGTATGCTTACTGCTATGGGTAAATAATCGACCATAAAACGATTTATAAACCCTAAACAAAAAAGCTAATGGCATCAGGAAATTTAAGCCCACGTCAGAAGATGATCAACATGATGTACCTAGTGTTGACAGCACTTCTTGCCCTCAACGTTAGCCGTGAGGTCATGGATGCATTCTACGAAGTTATGTTGGGCCAACAAGCATCAATTGAAACTGTAGAAAACCAAAACTCTTCGTTGTACTCTGCATTCAACAGTGCAGCAAACGACAATGAAGCCAAAGCTGGACCGTGGAGAGATAAAGCGGTTCAAGTCAAGCAAAAAGCTGATAACCTCTACAACATGATCGAAGATATGAAGGACGAGCTCGTTCTTCGTTCTGGTGGTGAAGACGAAGAGGTACCTGGTAAACCAAAGAAGATGGACGATCGTGAAGTGAGTCCAAACTACTTCTTAATTGAACAAAACGGCCCAAAATTGAAGTCTGCTATGGCGGACTTCCGCGACTTCTTGAA
>JAURAE010000118.1 GCA_030829675.1 Schleiferiaceae bacterium | reverse complement strand
TGCCAAAATTGTGCACAGTTGTACTACCTTTAGTATCATGAAAATCGGCATTCTTAGAGAGGGTAAAGTCCCCATAGACAAGCGTGTAGCATTGACCCCGCAGCACGCCTCGGAATTACAACAGACTTTTTCTTGTACGGTGGTGGCGCAACCATCGCCCATCCGGGCCATTGGTGATGATGAATATGTGGCGGCGGGTATTGAATTGCAAGAGGACCTGAGCGATTGTGATGTGCTCTTTGGAGTCAAAGAGGTGCCCATTGACCAACTCATCCCGAATAAGACGTATTTTTTCTTTTCGCACACATATAAAAAGCAGCCCTACAATGCCAAATTGTTGAAGGCCTGTGTTGAGCGTAATATTCGTTTGATTGATTACGAGTTGCTCACTAAAAACGGTGCCCGTGTGGTTGCCTTTGGCAGATTCGCGGGACTAGTAGGGGCATACAACGGCCTTCGTGGATGGGGTGAGAAATACGGGCAATACACATTGAAGCCTGCCCACGAGTGCAAGGACATGCAAGAAATGTTTGCGCAACTTAAAGGCATAGATTGGCCTTCGGATGTGCGTATTCTACTGACTGGAAAAGGCCGTGTGGCCTCGGGTGCAGTGGAGACGTTAGTGGCGTCGGGCATTCCTCAGATTTCCCCGGAGGAGATTTCGGGGTATGAAGGTTGTTTTTGGAGCCAATTGGATGTAGAACATTATTATAAAACTAGCGATGGAAGGCCTTTCGATCGTAAGGAACTCTTTGCGGATCCGAGCGGCTATGAAAGTGATTTCATGCGTTATGCGCCTTTTGCCAAACTGTATGTCGCCGGGCATTATTACGACAGCCGGGCGCCTTTCATTTTTACCAGAGAGGATGCGAAGCAGGAAGAGTTTGCCATTACCTATGTGGCGGACATCAGTTGTGATATAGACGGGCCAGTGGCTTCGACGCTTAGGCCCTCCACCATTGCCGATCCGTTTTATGGGTACCTGGCTTCTGAAGAGAAAGAGGTAGGGCATGATCATCCTGAAGCTATTGGGGTGATGGCGGTAGATAACTTGCCGTGTGAGTTGCCAAGAGATGCCTCGCTAAGTTTTGGCAGTGACCTGATGACCCATGTTATCCCAACGCTTTTTAATGGGGATGAAGAAGGTGTACTAGAACGCGCTACAGAATGTGCGGACGGTGCATTGACCCATAAATACGCGTATCTTCAAGCATATATAGATCAAGCCTGATGGCTAAAAACACATTGCATACTCAGAAATCGGCCACAGATGGACCTTCAGTGAATCCTAAGTTTCAAGCAGGAAAAAGACCTGCTTGGACCGTGGAGGAATTGGAGCGCGCCATTCTCGTTGGGGATCGCGCGGCGCTTGCGGCCGGGATCACCTTGGTAGAAAGTGAAGCGGCTGAGGATGTGGTGAAGGCAGGGACACTGCTAGAAAAGTTATTGCCACATGCCGGGAATAGCGTGCGATTGGGGATTTCTGGAGTTCCTGGAGTAGGAAAGAGTACGTTCCTAGAATCCTATGGGGTACACTATTTAGAGTCGAATGAAAAGGCGCGGTTGGCTGTATTGGCCATTGATCCATCTTCGTCGAAGTCTCACGGTGCCATTTTGGGGGATAAGACCAGAATGGTAGAGCTGGGGCGCCATGAGCGTGCTTTTATTCGTCCTACGGCTTCTTCGGGAGCGCTGGGCGGCGTGGCACGGGCAACTAAGGCAGCCATCGTATTGTGCGAGGCCGCAGGGTATACCCATGTCTTTGTGGAGACCGTAGGCGTGGGGCAGAGCGAAACGACAGTGTCTCAGATGGTCGATGCATTCTTGTTTTTGGCCATGCCGGGGACTGGAGATGAGCTCCAAGGCATTAAGAAGGGGATTATGGAGATGGCTGATTTGATTGCCATCAATAAAAGTGAAGGCGAGCATGCTCCAGCGGCCAAACGAACGCGTGTGGAGTTACAGCGCGCGTTGCAATTGAGTACGAGGGACGAATTTAATTGGACCCCCACCATTACCCTGATTTCAGCATTGGAAAGTCAAGGATTCGAGGAGTTGGATGCGGCTATCGATCAATGCATTCGCCATTCTAGAGGGCAAGGTTGGTTCGATGAGAAGCGTCGACGTCAATCAGAATACTGGTTTGAAGTGGAAGTACAGCATGCGTTGCGAAGTGTGCTGCGACGACATGATGGGTTACAAGCAGCATACGATGATTTGCGAGCAAAAGTGGGCCAAAGCGAAGTAGGCCCATTGCAGGCATCGAAACTATTTATCGAAGAGTTAAAATGTCGGCTCGACCGTTAGAAATTGCGAGCGGCTTCGTGCTTGAGTAGGAGGATCGCCGCCTTCGTTGGGAAGATATCTCCCGTCATTTCGAGTTCAATCAACTTGCGGCTGAGGTCCGCGGCAGTAGCGTTTTCGTCCATTTCGGCGGTGACTTTGTTGATCATGCTCACGACTTGGCTTTTGGCGCTCACGATGTTGTTCCAGATTTTATCACTGACATAGACCTGCTGAGAGATGTTGTACTCGTACTCTTGACGAATGGCATCTACCAAGGTTTTGCGGTACACGCCTAGGGGCATGTTGCCTGGTTTTACACGAGTGACCAATTGGTTCGGGGTGATCCGCTCCAAGAACACAGTGAGGCGTTCAAAGGCCTGAAATCTTAGGGGAAGGGCTTTTTTATTGAGATCCTTGCGCAAATAAAATTGGCGACGCTTCTCCTCATTATCTACAAAGTTCGATAGGAGTAAGTAGGTGAGTAGCAGCATTAAAGCCGCGGGAAAAGTATACTTGAGGATTTCAATAAATGCTTCCATAATTCTATGTTGAGGCTTACAAATATCGTTAAATTTGTCGCCTTACAACACACAACACACTACTTCTATAATGCAAGCACTTTCACAACGCGCACAGGAGATGGGGCTTCCCATGACAATTGAAATGGCCAAAAAAGCACGAGAACTCAGTGCTACGGGCAAACAAGTCATCAGTTTGTCTCTAGGCGAGCCGGACTTCGATACCCCTGATTTCATCAAAGCCGCGGCGGTGGAAGCCATGGAGCAGAACTACACGCATTACATGCCGGTTCCTGGATTTTCTGATCTTCAAGCGAGCATCGCAAAGAAGTTCAAGCGCGACAACGGATTAGAATACGATCCAAGCCAAATCGTAGTGAGTACTGGTGCCAAGCAAAGCTTATTGAATGTCTTTTTAGCCCTAGTCGATCCAGGAGATGAGGTGATTATTCCTGCGCCGTATTGGGTGAGCTATATGGACCAAGCCAAATACTGTGGCGGCGAAGTGAAAATCCTTCCTACGACCATGGAAAGCGGCTTCAAGATTACTGCAGCACAGTTGGAAGAGGCCATAACACCGAAATCGAAAGTGTTGATTTTCTCTTCTCCGAACAACCCTTGCGGTGCCATTTACAGTAAAGAAGATCTCGCCGCGATAGCTGCAGTGGTTGCGAAACACCCGAACCTATACATCATCTCGGACGAGATTTACGAGTTGTTAAACTACGG
>JAURAE010000117.1 GCA_030829675.1 Schleiferiaceae bacterium | reverse complement strand
TTCTATTCCGTTTGTTTCGTACAGCCGGCATATAGATTTTAAGAGCTCCTTAGGTTTTCATAGGAAAGGAGTAGACTATACTTATAATGATGCGCGCGAGGTAGCCTTAAAAGTCTTGGCTGGAGCGGGACAACAACGTTCTCCCGGCATAGATAGAAACGGTAATCCATACAATCCTATGTCAGGTATAGCCATGGGGCTAGGCATTGAGGCTTGGAGCAATGAGAATTTTTCGTTGGATGCCTATGGTCATACGTTCTGGGCGGCCAGTGGTGGTTACGGTGCTTATGCAGAGGGATTGTTCAGTGCAGCGTTCATGAAAAATGGAGAGACTTTCAGGTACGGTGTGGACCTGACTTCTGGAATTGCTGGTGGTGGTGGAATAGAGGTGGGTTCTGGCCTGATGATTGCACCTGGAGTACAGGTGGAATGTAAAATTGGCCCCTTATCAAATCTCAAAATGAACCTCAGACAAAAATACTTCCCAGGCGGTACCTACAGTCCCGTGTATTTTGGTGTGGAACTAATTCAATCCTTGCCTGTTCACTTGTGGTAAGTGCCTAAATTTGCAATATGAAGTACATTCTTACATCTCTCATCCTATTGTTTAGCTTGGTTTCAATGGCCCAAGTCAATCACACCGATGCCAAAGGCAGAAAACAAGGCGCTTGGGTGAAGACCTATGAAAGCGGCAAAAAGCGCTATGAGGGGGCGTTTAAAGACGATGTGCCCGTAGGTCATTTCATCTATTACTACGAGGGTGAAGGCGGTATTATGTCAGAAATATTCTATCGGGGAATCACAGGAACGGGGTACGCCAAGGCCTACCACCGCAACGGAATGGTACAAGCCGAAGGGATTTATAAGAACCAATTAAAAGACAGCACTTGGACCTATTATGATCCAAAAGGGGTCCTAACCCAGCGCGAAGATTTCAAAGGAGGTGAGCTCCATGGAGATCAAATCACCTATTACGAAAGTGGCAATGTTGCTGAGCGTATCACCTACGAGTATGGTGCAGAGCAGGGCGCATGGATTCGCAAATGGGAAGACGGTACTATGCGCACCAAAGGCAACTACGTAAATGGCCAATTAGAAGGCGAGTGCAAGTACTTTGACGAAGAGGGAAAATTGCTCGCAAAGGGTGAATACCACCACAATAAAAAACACAAGACTTGGTATTATTTCGAGGATAATAAAGTCGTAAGGAAGGAAGAGTACCGATACGGAACACTTGAAGGTGAAACAGTCTATGGCGAAAGCGAAGAGTGATACTACAGTAGTTGTAGGCTTAAGCGGTGGTGTTGATTCCTCTGTGACAGCCTATCTGTTGCAGCAGGAAGGCTACAAGGTCATCGGGTTGTTCATGCGTAACTGGGTGGACGAGAGTGTGACCATTCACGACGAATGTCCTTGGGTCGAGGATTCCAATGATGCCATGTTGGTGGCGGATAAATTGGGCATACCATTCCAAGTCATAGACATGAGCGCCCCGTATCAAGAGCGCATCGTGGATTATATGTTCGGTGAATACGAACGAGGCCGCACCCCTAATCCGGATGTTCTTTGTAATCGAGAAATCAAATTCGACTTGTTCCTGAAGACGGCCTTATCATTGGGTGCAGATTATGTGGCCACGGGACATTATGCGCGCAAATCTTCTGTGGAAGTCGATGGCCAAATCGTATATCAATTGCTAGGAGGGAAGGATCCTAATAAGGACCAGAGTTATTTTCTCTGTCAGCTTTCCCAGGACCAATTATCCAAAGCACTCTTTCCCATAGGCGAGCTGCTAAAGTCCGAAGTACGCGATATTGCACGCGAGGCAGGCTTAGCCACTGCAGAAAAGAAAGATTCGCAAGGCCTATGCTTTATCGGCAAAGTGCGCTTGCCTGATTTCCTTCAACAGAAGCTGGAACCTAAAGATGGGAATGTTTGGGAAGTACCGAGAGACGCAGCGTTCCTACAAGAACCTCGTCTTACCTTGGAAGAACAAGCCAAGCCTTTCGATTTCCACCCTAAACATGCCGAAAAAAGGGGCAAGCACCGTGGTGCTCATTATTACACCGTAGGGCAGCGCAAAGGATTGAATATTGGTGGCAGTCCACTTCCGTTGTTCGTGCTTGGGGTAAATACACAGTACAATGCCATCTATGTTGGGCAAGGCGACCAACACCCAGGCCTCTACCGCAAAGCATTGTTCATCACGGCTGCAGAAGAGCATTGGGTAAGACCAGACCGTAGCATGCAGCCTGGTGAAACGGCGCAGTATTCTGCACGTATTCGATACCGTCAACCCTTGGTGCCCGTAACCATACACAAGGTTGAGGAAGGTTTGTACATGGAGTTCGAAACACCAGAAAAAGCGATTACACCGGGCCAATTCGCTGCTTGGTACGATGGAGAAGAACTCATAGGATCAGGAATAATTGCGGAATAGGATGAAGAAATTGGGCCTTATCGCATTCCTGCTCTGCACCTTGTCCCTTCAAGGTCAAGAACAGCAGGCCTATATGATTTCCTTCACCGCGAAAGAAAACCTTTGGCAACTACAGCAACCCACCACGTTCCTTTCCGAAAGGGCCATCGCACGTCGTGAAAGACAGGGAATTGCCTTAGGCCCCTCGGATATCCCCATATCAAACCTCAGAAGAGAAACAGTCGCAAACCTCGTTTCTTACGCCGGCCACACCTCCAAATGGTTGAACGGCATGTATGTAGAAGCAACACCTTCAGAACTTGCTCAAATCCAGAGCCTTCCTTTTATCGCGAAGATTCAAACCATCACTGGCGGCACTGCCACGCATGGATTTTATGGGTATGCGGAGTCTCAAAATGATCAGATTAATTTGGGGGCAATACATGCTTATCAAAATAATGGATACGACACAGAAATAGCCCGCGGCGAAGGTATGCTCATTGCTGTCCTAGATGCGGGATTTGTTGGGGCCAATTCCGTCAATATCAACGACGACCTAAACATCCTCACCACGAGAAACTTCGTAGAGGGCGGTATAGATGTCTACCAAGGATCCTCTCATGGATTCAGTGTGCTTTCCACTATGGCCACTTACCAACCAGATGTTTACATAGGAACAGCTCCAGAAGCCGCTTATGCCTTGATCAAAACCGAAAAGGAGCTGAGCGAAACACCAGAGGAAATGTTCAACTGGATCGCCGGTGCTGAATTTGCCGATTCCATTGGCGCAGATATCATCAACAGTTCCCTAGGCTACAGCACCTTTGACGATCCTGCGGACGATTACACCGTGAATGACCTCGACGGACGTACCAGTATTATCTCCTTGGGTGCCTTGGCTGCGGCTCGTACAGGAATGCTTGTAGTAACCAGTGCCGGAAACGCCGGAGGTAGTGCTTGGGATAAAATCACTTTCCCTGCAGATGCTGATAGCGTGCTCACCGTGGGAAGTGTGAATCAATACGGCATGGCCAGCGCCTTTAGTTCGCGAGGATATACGGTCGACGGTCGCGTTAAACCAAATGTTTGCGCTCGAGGAGAAGGTGCCTATGTGTTTCGTCCAGACGGACAACTAGCTTG
>JAURAE010000116.1 GCA_030829675.1 Schleiferiaceae bacterium | reverse complement strand
GCTCTTATAACTCTGTGAACAGCAGTATTACAGCGGGAGGTAGTAAAACCTCTTTTTATCTCGCTAATGCGGCCTTTGTCATAGGAAATGGCACGGCAAGTAACGCCTCTTCCGATGCCTTCGTGGTATACTTT
The DNA here is from genome assembly GCA_030829675.1 of Schleiferiaceae bacterium. Classification (GTDB taxonomy): domain Bacteria; phylum Bacteroidota; class Bacteroidia; order Flavobacteriales; family Schleiferiaceae; genus UBA10364. Next base: position 3,428 of record JAURAE010000116.1, on the reverse strand, counting down.
AACGGCAATGCCACCCTCGCTGGAGATTTAACCATCAACTCGGATGCACGCCTAAAGGACAACATCCAACCGCTGGGTTCAACGCTGGACAAACTCCATCAGATAGAAGGCAAGACTTACACTTTCCTCAAGGATGAGGAGCACACCCCCAAGATTGGGGTACTGGCCCAAGAGGTGCAAGCCGTATTCCCAGAACTGGTTACGGAAGGTGCTGATGGCATCCTATCGGTCAACTATCAAGGACTTGTTCCCGTATTGATTAATGCCATCAATGAGCAAGAGTTGAAGATGTCAGAACAAGACGCAAAGATTGCGGCCCTTGAAGAGATGGTTCGCTTTTTAGCCGTGCAACAATCCCAAGCCACTTCAAGTGTAGCATCAAACTAAAGACTAAGCGTAAGCATTAGACGCGATTGTGTTATTCTTCTACCTGACCCTCAATAAAAACTAAGATCATGAATACATTTTATACCTCCCTGACCATTTTAGCGTGTACATGTGTTCAGTCCGTTTTTGCGCAAGATTTAACCCTATCTAGTGGGGCATCGTTAACGGTGAACTCGGGGTCCTTTATGCAACTGGGTGGCAATCTCACGAACGCGGGAACCATCACGCTCAATGCATCCACTACGGAGTATTCACAATTGAAATTGAGCGGTACAGCTACGGGAGCAGGAACGGTCGTCCAAAAACAATACTTAGAAGCTGGATCCCATACGATTTCATCCCCTGTTTCCACAGGCTTTACTACCACCTCCGGGGATAATACAAAACTCTATGCCTATGACGCCAATGTTGGAAATTGGGCGGCGATCGGTTCCAATATTTCTACCGCGGGACTCGGCTTTGCGGCAAGAGTAGATGCAACGCAAATCCCTTTTCTGACCGCGGCGGCCACCGTGAGTGTGACAGGAACCCCAAACACCTCAATGACGCATACCCTGGGATACTTTGGGTCCAATTCGCTTGCGGGTGGATCCGGAACAGGGTGGAACTTAATCGGCAATCCGTATACCTGCAGCCTTGACTGGTCGACGGTTTCATTGACGAATGTCACTTCGGCCTTTTACATTTGGGACGAGGCCACTTCGGCCTACAAGTATTACAGCGCTGGAGGGATTTCGAGTCCTTTGATTCCCCCGATGCAGGGGTTTTGGGTGCAAGCAACCTCCTCAGGGGCATCGATTTCGACCACAATGGCCTCCAACGGAACGGTAACGACCCCACAAACCTATTTTAAAACGCTCCCCGACAACCTCGTTGTCAAGGTGTCTCAGTTGTCCGATACCACGGTGCAAGACCGCCTTTGGGTTTCAAACATACTTGGTGCACAAGATGGTTTTGATGGGGCATTTGATGCCTGGAAAATGACCAATGGCGCCAGTATGCCAAATGTCTATACGTATGTCGATGCAGAAGAAATCGCAATCAATGCGGTGGAGATTCAAGGATCGAAAATTCTCCCGATGGGATTTGATTTTAGTACTCCCGGCTCCAAGTTCAGGGTCCATCTAGATCAGATAACCCAAGGGCAAACGTACCAAGTCTATCTCGAAGATAAACTTACTCAGTCCTTTCATGATTTGACCACCCAAGACGTCACATTCACCCATGGAGGATGGAGCCAGGAAGCGCCCCGATTTGCTTTGCACTTCAGTTTAAACACCGTTGGGGAAGATGAAATACCGGGGCAACACTTCATTGTCTATCAAGATCATCATTTGATTATCATGAATTGCCCCGATTGTGCCTTTACGGAATACCGGTTGTATGCCATGAACGGACAGGAGATTTTTGGGGGACAGATCACGAGCGAAATGCTATCCGTAGAAGCTCCACAAAAAGGAGGTTTATACATCCTTGAGCTGGTTGGACCTCATAGTTCGGTCAGAGAGAAAATCGTTATTCAGTACTAGAAAATATGCAAAGTAAAACACAGTGGATTTTCCTCTTTCTATTGGCTTCCAATCTGACATTTGGACAAGGGGAGTATTATGTATATGATCCGTTTGAAGAGGTTTTTCAGGGTATGTTCGAAGTAGGAATACCCGTCTACATTCCGGAAAACACCCCTCCTCCGCCTCCCGTCCCATTGGATGGTGGACTAGTCGCCTTGATCGCTGCGGGCGGGGCCATGGCCTACAAAAAATACCAAGGAAAGAAGGGCAAGGAGCCTCGATAAAAGACTTTGCGCTGAATATCAAGCGACCGCCTCTTCGCGCATGCGTCGAGGCGGTTTTTTGCAGAGGGCCGGGGCAAAATGCATTTTTTCATTCGGGGGTATCTTTGTTGTTTACATTTTTCTGATTCATGGTTCTTTCCTTTCTATACATCGGGCCCGGCATGGGTGTAGGCACGCTGATCCTGGTGCTCCTGATTTCCGCTATCGTTTTACTCGCAGTAGGCTATAGTATTTGGGCGCGAATCAAGCGCATTTTTAAAAAGTAAGGAGTGCCCGAATTCATCTCCCTCGCGGCGGCTCTCTTTTCGGGTTGGTTGTTGGTTCGTCTGATTCTTTGGCGGTCCGAATGGCTCAGCGCCCTCGCACGCGCTGCCGTCAGTGTCGTGGACGCCCTCCTCAGCCCCCTCCCCGAAGCGCAAAAAGTCCCCTTGGTCGAGCGCCGCAACATACACCTGCTCGTGGCGCTTGGGCGCTTGTTCCTGCTCATAGGTCTGGCGCTTGCCGCGGGCTGGGCCGTCGTTCAGGCTGGGGACTTTTTCCAGGGGTCATCTGCCCCGTGGACCTTCTGGAACTGGGGGCTTTTCTCGATCGGCGCCACACTTCCCTTTCTGCGCCGGTCCAAGCATGACGGTCCCTACAGCCCCATTCAGCAGCTCTTCCACCACTTGGTCTTGGATCATCCCAACGTGGGCCGCATGCTCTATAAGCGCGAAGCCAAGCGCGTCCTGAAGGGTCAGTCCGTCCCTGAAGAGCCCTTTCTCATCGTCACGGGGCTGGCCCGCGCCGGCACGACCAGTCTGCTCAACCTCCTGAGCGAAACAGGCGCCTTCGCCTCCTTGAACTACCGCCACATGCCGTTTCTCATGGCGCCTGGAACCTGGGCGCGCTGGCATAAGCCCGCTACGACTCAGGCCCAAGAGCGGAGCCACGGCGACGGCATTGAAGTGAGCCTCGAATCCAACGAAGCGCTCGAAGAGTACTTCTTCAGTGCCTACGACGGCTATGTGAAGGAGGCTCAGTTGAAAGAATACGCCCTTTCGGATGCGCGTGCTACCGACTACGCGACCTACCGCGCCCTCGTATGCGCCGAGCAGGGCGGAGGGCGCTATTTGGCCAAAAACAACAATACACTCCTACGATACGCCTCGCTTTCACAGTATTTCCCGGCCATGCGGACCGTGGTGCTCTTTCGGCAGCCCATTTTCCACGCGTCTAGCTTGATGGACATGCACCTGCACTTTTCGGC
>JAURAE010000115.1 GCA_030829675.1 Schleiferiaceae bacterium | reverse complement strand
GAAGGGGATTGGTTTCTAAGGTGAAATCTTTGAATGCAAAGCATGGAGCATAGTCGAGCTGGTAGGCCGCTCCCGGCGCCATGGGATCTCCATCAAACATACTTTCGCAAATATCTGTTTTTTGGGCAGCCAGTGCGATATCATATGAATCCGTGGCACTGCACATAGCGAACAAAAAGCCACCATTTTCTACAAAGGTTGTTATGGTTTTAGCGACAGCGAGTTTTTGCTGGCTCACTTTAGTGAAGCCCATTTCGAGCGCGGCTGCTTCAAAACTAGCTTTCAGGTTGATGTACCAAGCTGCATCTCTATAAGAGCCATAGAATTTGCCGTATTGTCCAGTAAAATCTTCGTGATGAAGTGCAGCCACTGGTAGTCGCCTAGGCTGCCATCGAGTACTTCTGTATCGTAGATGGTGGTGAACGGAATATCGGCATATTCTAAAACCATCGTTACTGCATCGTCCCAGGGTTGCGAACCGTCGGGAGAATAAACGGCGATTTTTGGGACCCGTTGTAGTGCAACAGTATTGGTGTTATTGGCCGGGCTTTTCAGATCGGCCATGAGTTGGATCAATTGGGCCGCCGAGCTTGTTTCATAGGACACACCTCGAAGAAGCGCTTGTTGAATGAGTTTTGAATCGGCATTTAAAACGGCAAAGGAGCCTCCTCTGTGATTCAGCAGCCAATGGCAATCGTAGCCGTCTTCTATGGCGTGGTACAACAGACCATAAGCTTTGAGATGGTCGCGCTGTTGGCTTTCATCCATTGGTATGAGGACTTGAGCGGAAACGACAGTTGAAAAAAATAAGGGCGCCCACAATAGTGCGCTCATCAGAATGGAGTGCGATTTGTGGTGAGCGTGCATGATTTAGAAAGGTACGTCGCCGCCGTCGAGGTTAGGAGTGGGAAGGTTGGTATAACCGCCGGTATCGTCTGATTTGAATCCTGACGATCCGTATCCAGGACCGTCATTCATTTTACTCTCCATAGTGATGGTATCGCCTTGGTCAAGATCAGAGAATTTCGCGAGTTCTCCGATAAAGCGCAAGCGCACATCATCGAGCGAGCCGTTTCTGTGTTTAGCAATAATGATTTCCGCCTGTCCCGTGGAGGCATCGCCATCCTCCCATTCCTCGATACCGTAGTATTCGGGACGGTAAATGAAGCTAACGATATCGGCATCCTGCTCGATAGCACCGGATTCACGCAAATCAGATAGCTGCGGACGTTTTGATGTCGAACGAGTTTCAACGGCACGTGAGAGCTGTGAAAGAGCGATTACTGGCACATTTAATTCCTTTGCAACGGATTTGAGTGAGCGGGAGATGGTTGAGATTTCCTGCTCACGATTCCCTTGTGCTTTAGAGCCTCCTACCGTCATGAGCTGCAAGTAATCGATGATGATTAAATCCAGGCCTTGGGTGGAGTGAAGACGACGCACTTTAGCGCGAAGGTCGAAAACACTCAAGGCAGGCGTATCGTCGATAAAGAGCTTTGCTTTTTCGAGGTCCTTAACACCAGAGGTTAATTGGTTCCATTCCCCATCGGTAAGGTCTCCTTTGCGCAGTTTTTCTGAGTTGATACCCGTTTCCGAAGAGATAATACGTGTGATTAATTGGACCGAAGACATCTCAAGCGAAAATACTGCCACTCGCTTTTGATGATCAATAGCCATGTTCCGAGCCATTGAAAGTACGAATGCTGTTTTTCCCATACCCGGACGAGCAGCAAGAATGATCAAATCCGACGGTTGCCATCCAGAGGTTACTCGATCTAAAGCTGCAAAACCGGAAGGGACTCCAGAAAGGCCTTCTTGTTTCGAAATGGTTTCTATACGATCCAATGCTTGACGAATAAGATCCTCAGCACTTTCGTAGTTCCGTTTAAGGTTCCCTTGCGCCACTTCGAAAAGCTTTTGCTCAGAAGTATCTAGGAGTTCGAGTACGTCGGTAGTCTCGTCAAAGGCGCTTTCAATGATTTCACTAGAAATACGAACCAATTCTCTTTGGATGTGCTTCTGTAAAACAATGCGCGAGTGGTACTCAATATGTGCACCGGAACTGACTTTTTGACTCAATTGAGCGAGGTAACGCTCCCCACCGGCCTGCTTCATAAGTCCTTCCTTGCGCAATTCTGCCGAAACGGTTAGAATATCGACGGGTTGGTTATCTCCAAAAAGGCTACCGATGGCTTTGTAAATAAGCTGGTGTTGCTCTTTGTAAAACGCCTCCGAGTGAAGAATATCAATGACTCTTGAAAGCGCATTTTTATCGATCAAAAGCGCACCCAATACTGCTTCTTCCAAATCTACAGCTTGCGGTGGCACACGTCCTCCTGCAGTTAGATTGGTCGTTTTCCCGGAAGGTCTTCCCGGTACACCAGCATTCTTATTGGGTTGTTCAGCCACAGTTTGTATTATTCAGCAAAGACTCCCATACTGAAGAATTTTTCCATACGCGCTTCTATACGCTCTTGTGGATCCATTTTCAAAAGGACTTTGGTATGTTTAGTAATTTCTCTTTTTACAATTTCGAACATGGCCTCTGGGTTAGCATGTGCACCACCTAAGGGCTCTTTGATGATGCCGTCAATGAGACCGTTCTTTTTCATGTCTTTAGCAGTAAGCTTTAGCGCATCTGCAGCGGTTTCCTTGTAATCCCAAGTACGCCACAAAATAGAAGAGCAACTCTCCGGCGAAATCACGCTGTACCACGTGTTTTCGAGCATTAAAACTTTATCTCCTACGCCGATGCCGATTGCTCCACCTGAAGCTCCTTCACCAATGATGATGCAGATGACAGGCACTTTAAGGCGTGACATCTCCATGATGTTTTTTGCGATTGCTTCACCTTGGCCGCGTTCCTCTGCTTCAAGACCTGGGAATGCTCCCGGTGTATCGATTAAGGTGATGATAGGACGTCCAAATTTTTCAGCTTGTTTCATCAGGCGCAAGGCCTTACGGTACCCTTCTGGGTTTGCCATACCAAAATTACGGTACTGACGCATTTTTGTATTGACCCCTTTTTGCTGACCGATGAACATGTAGGATTGGTCGCCGATCATTCCCCAGCCTCCAATCATTGCTTTATCGTCTTTCACCCCGCGATCACCATGCATTTCGATGAAGTTTCCTTCTGTGATAGCATTGATGTACGCCTGAGTGTAAGGGCGTTGCGGGTGACGGGATAATTGAACACGTTCCCACGCGCTCAGATTGCCGTAAATTTTCTTTTTAGCCTCATCGAGTTTCTGGCGGATATCGTCGATACTTTTCGCCATATCTACACCGGTTTCATCTGCCAGCTCTCGGGCCTTAGATAGTTGAACCTCAAGTTCTTCGATGGGTTTCTCAAATGATAAATAATCCATAATTACTTTCTGAATCGGTCGTGCAAAATACAAAGTCCTTAGGACCCGGACTTCCTTTTTTGTGCTTTTATAATCCCATTGGCGATCACGGTCCCTAAAATAATGAGAACACCTAAGTAAAATTGGGGATTCATATTCTCTTCGGCACCGAAAAGTAAAGCCGCTAGTAGAATACCATAAACAGGTTCTAGATTGATAGCGAGCATGACACTAAACGGTGATAGTCGTTTGAGTA
>JAURAE010000114.1 GCA_030829675.1 Schleiferiaceae bacterium | reverse complement strand
TTTCCCTTTTTATGATGAAATCCTATATAACAAAGATTCAAAAGCCATACGCTCTATTGTTTACTTAAAAAAATCTATTGTCAATACTTCCGTAAGAAAGGACTTTATTATGAAAGAATTGATTCCAAAAATTGAAGCTTTTGAAGGAGAGGTCATTGTAGCTACCGGAACCTCGTGTCGACATCAGATCGCAGATTTTAGTCAGCGCAAAGCGGAACACCTAATTGATACATTATGGGCGCAGTTAAAAAGATCTTAGAACGCTGGGTAGTCTTCCGAGGAGGACTGGCTGTATTCGGCACATTGGCGAGGATGAAAGCGTACGGATTGGCCGGAGCGATGAGCAAGAGCTCTGCCAAATTGAACCTAAGTTTGAACAAGCCTGAAGTGGCCACTAGTGTCGATGAGCTTGGAAAAACTTGGGTGAGTTTGATGCCACCCGATGCACAGCATAAATTCAAGTTTACCGGAAGCGATGAGAAGACGGCCTTCACGGAAATTCACATCAAATGCCCGCTTCGAGGCAGCGGTGATCCACACGCGTGCTACCACCTGATGAACTACGACAGAACCTTGATGGAAAAGGTCGGCGGACAGTTGATTGTACTAGAGACTCAAGCCAACTCCGGCAAAGACCACTGCAAGCTCGCTATTCGCAAGGCGGGTGAAGATATCAGTGACTTGGTGCCGGCGCACGAACGTTAGGGCTGATCTGCCTGAAGTAATCTAACCCCAACATCCTGGATACCGTAGAGGACCGTGTCGCGCATGCCGTGTTGCACTCGTAAGGTGTAGCGCTCGCCCTTTTTAAAACGGACCGCGCTCTTGCCCACGGGCACCATCATCGTCTTGAGGTCGCTCATTCCGGAACCGTTCCAATGGCCTAAGTCGTCGGCCAAATGCACATTCACCGTATCCGCATAGGCCACGCCCTCCATCGTACTGATGGTACGGAACAAGAAGAGGTTGTTATAAGGGTAATCGCTCAGGTGACGCACGTACAAACTCATGAACACCGGAATGCCGCTATCCTGCGGTTCCCACTGTACTTGCACGACACTGTCCATGTGCCAACTGTGCTCCTCAAAAGTGGTGAGCTCATCCAAAATAGGCGCCGGTCCACAAGAGACCATGGCCCACGCACCAAAAACAGCCAAAAACAAACGTTTTTTGACTATTTTCAATGATTTTTGGACGTTTTCAGCCATTTACTGAGTGTTTTTAATCCTTTTTCGTGTTTTTCGGACCTCTATTACCTTGGCCTTGGCCTCTTCCCTTACCGCCGCGATTTCCACCACGATTGCGGTTTCTATTGCCGCGTTTTCCTTTTGGCTGGTCAAATCTAGTAATGCTGTCCTCGGCGTTGCCGCCCACGAAATCTGCCACTTCCACCTCAGCTTTCTGACGCTTCTGCTCTTCGTAGCGGAACTCCATAATATCTTCTGGATATTCGCCACGTTGATTGGCTTCGACGATTTCCAAGACTTGATCCAATTTCATTGGTATCCAGTTTGTAAAATCACTCTCAAGAGCATACCACAGCATCTCCTTGAAAATATCCATCTTTTGGAACACGGCAGTACCCTGCGCAAGCTTGAGCTTCTTACTTGGAGATGGAAAGCGCTTCACCGCCTCCATGTAGCTATCTAGCTCATAGTTCAAACAGCACTTCAGTTTTCCGCACTGCCCCGCTAATTTTTGGGGGTTCAAGCTCAACTGTTGGTAGCGCGCCGCTGCAGTGTTCACGCTGCGAAAATCACTCAACCAAGTCGAACAACATAGCTCTCGACCGCATGAACCGATACCACCCAATCGACCAGCCTCTTGGCGCGCTCCAATCTGACGCATTTCGATGCGTACAGAAAATATCTGGGCCAATTCGCGAATCAATTGACGGAAATCCACGCGCTCATCGGCGGTGTAGTAGAACGTTGCTTTTGAGCCGTCGCCTTGGTATTCCACATCGGAAATCTTCATCTTCAAGCTCAATCGCTGCGCCACCTCGCGTGAACGCATCATCGCATCTTTCTCCAAACCACGGGCGCCGGCCCACGTTTCGAGGTCCTTCTCCGAGGCCTTGCGGTACACCTTGAGCACAGGCTCTTGGTCCTCGATTTTGAAGTTCTTTTTATTCATCTGGAGCTTGACCAGCTCCCCGGTGATGGAGACGTTTCCTATATCGTGTCCGGAGTGGGCTTCAACTGCTACTGCATCTCCCAATTGTAATGGGAGTCCGTTCGCATTGTGATAAAACTCTTTGCGCCCGTTTTTAAATCTGACCTCTACCCAATCAAAAGGCTGATCGGTTGAGGGAAGTTCCATATTTGCAAGCCAGTCAAAGACCGGCAATTTTCCGCATCCTCCGGTTCCACAAGACCCGTTGCTTTTGCAACCCTTGGGAACGCCGCCACCGCTACTACAATTACTGCATGCCATGGTCGTTATATTTATGTTGTCAAACAAGCACAAGTGGTGTGTTGTTTGCGATACTAAGGTCGTAAATTGAGCCCATGATTAGACGAATAAGTCCAAAAATTCTCCTCACCCTCTTCACCGCCCTTCTGCTAGGCCTACAGGCTCAGGCTCAGAGCGATAAAGTTCGCGGTGCGGAGCCCTTCGACTTCTGGGTAGACCACCTGCCCTACAATAGTTTCTATCATATTGCCGCACTTGACGACCGCACCTTCGCAGCGACTGAAAACAGCCTCCTGATCGTGCACCAAGGCGAGTACGAACGCCTGTCCCGAATCAACGGCTTGACCGGATCAAATATCACCGCACTGGCCTCAGACGAGAACAGCCAAACCGTATGGATAGGCTATGCCAACGGCCGCCTTGATATTTGGGAAAATGGTGCGATAAAATCCATCGTAGACATCGTAGAAACGCCCTCCTATACCGGATTGAAGCAGGTCAATGACTTCGCGTTTTACAATGGTAAGGCCTATGTCGCCACAGATTTCTGAGTGGTGGAATTTGATATTGCCACTCGTTTGGCAGGTCGCACACTGTTATTAGGGGCCAATTATTCCGCGATCCCCATCCAATCCTTCGACATCAGCCCCGACGGCACCCTGTGCGCCTACTCCCCGAGCAATGCTTCGAATTTCTATATCGGCGATGTGAATAGTTCATTGCCTAATTGGACCCAACGCCCTTACCAACTCTTCCCGGACAACTCCAACCCGGATCACATCACCTACTTCCCCATCGAAGAGCGCTTCATTTTCTCGTGTGACGATTTGACTTCGGGCACCTACACGTTGGCGATGGGTGAGGCAGGAGGAAATTGGTCCGTGGAACCCTACCCCTCTCCTTTCCAAAGCGCGGCAGGATGGCAAGGCATTCAAGACCTTCAAGTCACAGGCAATTACCTGATCATTACGCGAGATTTCAATGTGTTCATGCGTCAATCCACGGCCAAAAACACCTACTCAGATTCCCTCAACATCTCCAACGCCCTGTTTGCCCCCGGCGTCCTTCGCCCCACCGCAGCCACCATGTTGGCGGATCAAAGCATTCACATTGCCAATCTGCGCAGTGGCGTCCTCCGGGTCAACAGCAACGGCACCACCTCCCGCTACCATCCCTCGAGCCCCTATAGCGCATCGGCCTTCAAACTCCGCGCCTACGGCAACGGCC
>JAURAE010000113.1 GCA_030829675.1 Schleiferiaceae bacterium | reverse complement strand
AATGGCGTTGTTGAAGACATCCATGGCATTGGCCAACGTGTTTTCGAGGGTTTCGGATACTTGGTCCAATTGTTCTTGCGCCTTCAACACTTCCAGAGCAGCGTTTTGACGTTGTGTTTTGCTTTGGAACCCTGAGAACAGATTGTACTGCAAACTAATGCCTGCATTCAACCCTTGCTGCTGCGAAGCCGTTAAGAACCCCGCTTCCGCTTGACTTTGGTTCAGTCCGTAGGAGGCTTGTGCCGCGATAGTGGGGAACAGCGTGCTCTGTTGCAACTTCTCTTGAAGACCCGCTGTATTCACAGAGGTTTGGGCCAAGAGTAAGGCGCTGTTGTTCTCGCGCAAATTGGCCAACAAATCATCCGGAAGATCCGTCGCATTGATGGCATCTGTAATACCAGATTCATCTACGAGAAAGTCGGAATTTTCCCACCCTATGTAAGTGGCAAAGGAGTTTTTGGCCAATTGGTATTGTGCCTGCACCTCCAATAAGTTGATGCTATCTCTATTTAAATCTACTTCCGCCGAAAGGCGCTCCGTGGTGTTCGAACCGCCCAATGAATTCGTCAACATCGCTCGCTCGTAGCGCTGTGCACTAAAAAGCAATACTTGCTGTGCCGTCAACACACTGCGTTGCAACAACGCAAGGCCCGTGTACTGCGACCAAACCATCGCAATGGTCGTTTCCATGGCCTGTTGCTCGGCAAGGCTGGCGCTCTGCTCCGCCGTTTTCAATAGTGCATAAGAGCGTTGAATACGGCCACCCGCAAAGAGGGTTTGGCTAATGCCCAAGGACATATTTTGACTCAAACTCTGAGCACCTTCCACATCCTGAGTTTGCCCAGTGGCAAATTCAAGGTTGGAGTTCTGCTGGCTCACATTCGCCCCTGCCGTTGCGACTATATTCGGCAACATTCCGGCATTCCCCATCGTAGCAGCATTAGCCGCTTGTTGGCTCGAGAGCTCCGCAATCTTGAGGTTGTGATTGTGTTCTAGCGACGCTGCAATCGCTTGATCTAGGGCTAAAACCTCCTGGGCTTGGGTATTCCAAGCAAGGAGTACAGTGGCGATGCCAATGAAAATTCTATTGCTCATCGTATTCGTGTTTATTGATTTCATTGAAGTAGGCCTCTCCCTTCATTTCTTTGATGGCCGGCTCAACCTCCTCACGGGTAGGGCGCACACCTCTTCTTAAATGCGTAATGTTCACACGCGCATCATTGACCAAGGCCATGAGCGACGGTAAGACTACCAAGGTCAACATGGTCGCAAAAGCAATTCCATAGGCAATAGATACTGCCATTGGAATGAGGAATTGCGCCTGGAATGAGGTCTCAAAAATGAGCGGCGCAAGACCCGCCACCGTGGTAATGGTGGTCAAGAATATAGCACGGAACCTACTTAACCCAGCGTTGTAAATAGCCTCTAAAACAGGCTGTCCAGATTTGACATTGATGTTGTATTTACTCACCAAAACCAAAGAGTCATTCACAATAATCCCAATCAAGGCCACCACCCCAAGGAAGCTGAGAATGGACATCGGCATGCCGTGCAACCAGTGTCCCCAAGCCACCCCCGTTAAACTGAGCGGGATGAGCAGCATAATCATGATGGTTTGAATTAAGGAGCGGAAGGTGAAGGTAATAGTCAAGATGATCAAAAACAGGATAATTGGCATCACCGTCTGTGAACTCTCTTGAGTTTTCATACTTTCTTTCTGCTGCCCTTCATAGCGCGCGGAGACCGATGGATATTGCGCGAAAATTCCTGGAAGAATATCAGCTTGAATTTGAGCAAGTAATGCAGGTGCTGATCCGTTTGGACTAGCCAAATCGCTCTCTACACGGAATTCACGCTGTCCATCTAGGTGATTAATATTCACTGTTCCGCGTTCAATAGTATAGGTGGCCAATTCTCTTAACGGCACCTCCCCTTGCGCTGTGGCAATGAGGAGCTCCTCCAAATCCCACAACTCGCGGCGGTCTTTTTCATCTAATCGGACCCAGACCTTTACCTCGTCCTCACCACGCTGCAATCGTTGTACCTGTGCCCCGAAGAAATTCTCACGAACCTGGGTCATGATACTCCCCGGCGTCAAGCCTAGATAGCGCGCCTTGTCTGTCAAATGCAAGGTGATCTCACGAATCCCTTTTTGGTCGTTGTCCACAACATCCGTTAAATCTTCCATGCCTTTAAGCTTCGTCTTCAAAATTTCCTTCGCAGCACGAAGTGCTTCAAGGTCATAGCTCACCAAGCTCACAGAAATGGGCTTCCCAAAGGCTTGGGCGCCACCGAAGCTTAGGTTATCGGCACCTGGAATCTCACCTGTTGCCTTGCGAATGTCGTTTTGGATCAAGAAGGACGGCGTCAAGCGCGTTTCAGAATCCAATAAGATCACATTCAATCGGGCCTTAGAGGTCGACGGTCCGATATTCTTCTGTACCGCCGTAACGACATCTAAGCCATCGGCGCGTTCCGCCTTGTATTGGTCGTTTACTTTCCAAACCATTGCCTCGATGTGGTCGATCCACTGCTGAGTAATGGCCTCGTTTGTACCCGCAGGCATATCCAAGTTGATGTCCAAATTATCGCGTTCGATGAACGGGAAAAATTGGGTGCGCACGATGCCTCCACCGATAGCTCCAAAGGTGATGAACATGAGGGAAATAAAGAGGCTGATGGTGACCAATTTATTGCGCAGCGACCAATGCAAAAATGGCGCGTAGACCTTATCTCTAAATCTAAACAACACGCCAGTAGCTGCGGATTGTACAGGGTTCATTTTCGCTTTGCGGTCTAACTTGCTATGGCTCAAATGCGCCGGCAAGAATAACAAGCCTTCAATCAAAGAAACCGCCAGTGTGGCAATGACAATGAAAGACATTTCCGAGAAGAAATCCCCGGCCCGACCGTCTAAGAAGAAGAAACTCGAGAACGCAATGATGGTCGTCAAGACCGCACTGACCACCGATGGGATTACCTCGACTGTCCCGTCCAAGGCGGCACGAAGCAGCGGCTTGCCTTCTTCATAATGTGCATAGATATTCTCCGCGATGACAATCCCATCATCCACGAGAATCCCAATCACTACAATCATCCCAAATAAGGAAATGACGTTGATGGTAATGCCAAAATAATTGGCCAGAATAAACATCCCCGCAAACGAAACTGGGATACCGATAGCCACCCAGAACGCCAATCGCATGTTCAAGAACAAGGTTAAAAGAATCAGTACCAATACGAATCCCAACAAACCATTCTCAAACAGTAGATCCTTACGTTGTTGAAGGGTCACAGAAAAATCGCGAATAACGTCCAGTTGCATATTGCCCGTGGACGCATTGTACCTTTTGATGTAGTCCTTCAAGTACTCACAGGTCGCGAGCAGGTCCTCTTGGTCAGTATTATTGACAGTAATCTCCACCGATGGAATGCCGTTAAACGAAGCGCGAGTCGGATTGTCCGCCCAACGATCGCGGACCGTACCCACATCCTTCAAACGAATGACCTGACCGTTAGGACGAGTGTAGATGATGATGTTCTGGAGTTCCTGTGCTTCATAATTCTTGTTGCGTGAGCGAATCAACATCTCCTCTCGGGTTCCCTTGATGGTTCCACCAGTGATGTCCAAATTCGTCGTGCGCAGGGC
>JAURAE010000112.1 GCA_030829675.1 Schleiferiaceae bacterium | reverse complement strand
AGCTTGTACTGCTTCACCTTTGCCGGCCAACTGTGTTGCTAGATCTCCGTTCAACGGTCCGCTCTGAATGCCGTTTACGAAGATGTCGCGAGGCTGCTCGTTCATGCTTGCCGCTACGCCGTAGGGGCGAGTGGTGATGAAGGCGCCAACACCAGTGTTAGAGAAGTGAGCTGCTGCAGCCTCGCGATCGCCTTTTTTGAGGTCGAACGCACCGTGCTTGGCATAGCTGATTTCGCTATCCGCCAACAACAAAACAGCCAAGATTTTACGCTTTGCTCCGCGTTTGATCTCGGCTACTTCTCCTGATACAGGGGCACAAATTTTTACTTCTGGACGGTCTTTGTCGAAAAACAAAGTATCACCCGCCGATACTTTTGTTCCAGCTTTCACTGCCAATTTTGGCGTGATTCCTGGAAAATCTAAAGGACTTACGGCATAAGTTGAGGCGCTGTGTTGCCCGAGATCGTTCGAAGAAGCTTCGCCGACCAACTTAATATCGTAACCCTTACGAATCTTGAAGGTTTGAGACATCGTACTTTAAGTATGATTTTGGGTGGCAAAATTAGAACACAGACAACTTTTAGCCACAAGAAATCGGTACTAATTGTACCTTAGACACCAATATTTTATAAAAATGTCTGTTCATAAGTCCGTGATATTAGTCATAGCCCTGTTTTGCAAGGTTTTGACGGCCCAAATCCTCACCGATACGGTGGCTTTTGATTACTTGAAAACTGTGCAATTGGCCCCCATAGGTGCGCCGATGGACTTCCCAGCGTATGAATTGGGCAAGAAACAAGGGCTAGAATTCAGTTTTGACGACATGGCCTATGAGTGGAACAACTACGGATATCGCATTCAACATTGTGATAAGAAATGGCACCCCTCAGATCTTTTGATCAACCAATACCTCGATGGATTTGATGGGAATTATTTGACCAATTTCGCCATCAGCGTCGGCACCTTTGTTCCGTACACACATTATAAAACCACGATCCCCAACGAGTACATCCGTCCAAAGATCAGCGGTAACTATGTGTTGGAAATCTTTCAAAACGACGATCCCAAGGACATTATCATTCGCCGTCGCTTCATCGTATACGAATCCTTGGCCATTCCCGCCGTCGAGGTCATTCGCGCCGTCGACATGACCAATTTTAGTACGGAGCAACAAGTCAATGCCCGCGTGGCCCTGGCCGGCTACCCTATTCAGGACTACTTCAATGATTTAGACCTCAGCATTCTTCAAAACCGCCGCTGGGACAACAGCCTCAATGGCCTCAAACCCACCTTCATCAATGACGGCATGCTCGAATACAACTTCATGGGCGAAGGATCATTTGAAGGCGGCGTGGAATTCCACACCTTCGACACCAAGCGATTGAACCAAGTGGGCATGGGTGTAAAAGTGAGCCAACTGGATTCTTGTTGGCAGGTCTTTTTGGATGAAAAGAAGAACCGCAGCATAGCCGTCTACAGCTTTCAACCGGACATCAACGGGGGCCGATTAATTCAGCGCGCAGATGTCGGAAATCCAGATTTGGCCGGTGATTACTGCGTCGTGGAATTCTACTTTGAAAGCCCTGAGCTCGAAGTTCCGGTATATGTTTTTGGCCAATTGACCAATTGGCAACTGCTCCCAGAATTCCGCCTAGAATATAATTATTCACGCGGCGCCTACTCGGGTAAAATCCTCCTTAAACAGGGCTACTACAACTACGTATTTGCCCACCCAAATGCAGAAGGCGGCGCCAGCACGGAGATGACAGAAGGCACACACTGGCAGACGAAAAACGATTACACGCTAATTTTGTACAACCGCAGTATGGGACTGCGCTACGATAGAATAATTGGCTACCTTAAACCCTCAGTTGTTAACCGATGAGAACACTCCTTTCCCTTACTTTCGCCACCCTCTCCACTGCTGTATTTGCATGGGGACTTACCGGCCACCGCGTCGTGGGTCACATCGCGATGGACCACCTCAACCCTGAGGTTAAAGCGCACATTATCAACACCCTTGATGGGGAAGATTTGGCCATGGTCGCGAACTGGATGGACTTTATTAAATCCGAACCGTCCTACGACAGCTTGAACGCGTGGCACTATTGCACCGTGGAATCTATCGACCACTTGGACCACCACGAACACCCGGACAAAGGGGATGTTTGGATGGCCATCGATAAATTCCTCAAAGAAATTGAAACGCAACACTACAGCGTAGATGAAGCCTTCGCCTTGCGTGCCCTCGCCCACCTCATTGGTGATGTGCATCAGCCGCTACACTGTGGCAACGGCACGGACATGGGCGGAAACCAAGTCAAAGTCAAGTTCTTCTGGGAGAGCTCCAACCTGCACCGCGTTTGGGACAGCGGACTCATCGATTACTGGAAAATGTCGTACACCGAATACTCGACTTGGATCATGAGCACCGTGACCCCTGAACACATTCAATCGTGGAAGGGCACAACCACCAAGGATTGGGTCCGCGAGAGCGTGGAAATGCGAGAGCAGTGCTACTCCACCATGGGCGATCCAGAAAGAATGGGCTACCGCTATGTGTACGACAATACTGAACTGTTGCACTTGCGATTGGCTCAGGCAGGCGTGCGCCTCGCGGACGCCCTCAACCAAGCCTATGCCGCACGAGGCTGAGAAAAATTTTTGGCACCATAAAAAAAGCCGCCCTCGGGGCGGCTTTTTTTTATGCTTCAGTGGCCACAAGTTCGAGCAGCTTCACGATGACATCGGTCGCGCTCTCCATATCCTGTAGGCTCACAAATTCATAGGGGCTGTGAAAGGCGTGCTCACCCGCAAAAATGTTGGGGCAAGGAAGACCCATAAAGCTGAGCTTCGAGCCATCTGTACCGCCACGGATCTTCGCCTTTCGTACGGGCAATCCGCAGGCATCAATGGCTTTTTCTGCCAACGCCACGACTTGCGGATGTTGGTCGAGGATCTCTTTCATATTGCGGTATTGCTCGCTGATTTCAATCTCATAGCTCGTGCGCTTCACCGCTTTGGAAGCTTGTTTGGCCAGGGCATGAAGTAATTGGGCATATTCGTCCAATTCCGTCGAATCAAAACTGCGCAAGATCATCGTGATGCGCACTTCTTCCACCCCACCTTTAATCTCATACGGGTGCACGAAGCCGGCCTCTCCTTTGGTCGCTTCCGGCGCCCATTCTTGGCGAGGCAACAAACTCAAAAACACTCCAGCGGCCTTCAAGGCATTGCCCATCTTCTTGTGGGCATAACCCGGGTGGGTGTTGGCCCCACGGAAAATCACGGTCGCTCCGTCTGCGGAGAAGGTCTCGTCTTCAATGGAACCCTTGGTGGCACCGTCCATGGTATAGCCCCATGCCGCACCTAATTTTTCAATATCCACATGATCCGCCCCGCGGCCTATTTCTTCGTCCGGGGTGAACAACAACTTCATCGTCGCGTGCGGCACCTCAGGATGTTGCATCAAATACGCCGCCGCAGCCATGATCTCCGCCACTCCCGCCTTATTGTCTGCCCCCAACAACGTCGAACCGTCAGAGGTAATGATGGTGTGCCCTTCCATTTCTTTCAACGGCCCAAAAGCCTTTGGACCTATGACGATATCGCTCTTCGGCAACACAATATCGCCACCGTCGTAGTTGTAGTGTAAGGTCGGTACTA
>JAURAE010000111.1 GCA_030829675.1 Schleiferiaceae bacterium | reverse complement strand
AAAGCTTCGTCGGAATGGTCTTGGTCAGCGGATCGTAACGCTTCTGCTTCCAGCCACTTACCAAATCGTAGCCCTCTTCCAAAATCATTTTACGCAATTCTGGAATTTCCTCCGGGCTGTCCTGAAGGTCGGCGTCCATGGTGATGACTACCTGGCCTGAAGCCGCTTTAAATCCTTGATTCAAGCCCGCGCTTTTGCCTTGGTTGCGGCGGAATGAAATGGCCTTGACGTTGGCATTTTCCGTGCGAAGTTCCTGGATGACCTGCCAGCTGTTATCGGTAGAGCCGTCGTTGACAAAAATGATTTCGTAGGTATAGCCCTCGCGGTCCATGACACGCGAAATCCACTGGGTCAACTCCGGTAAACTCTCGTCCTCGTTAAATAGAGGGATAACTATGCTCAGATCTAAAGTGCTCATCTTTGTTTACAGGACAGGTTCGTCTTTTTTCATAATCGCAGCCAATACCAAGCTCAACACGAGGTAAAACACACTGACGATGGTCAAGCCTTTGAATTGGCTCATCATCCCAAAGGAATCTCTTTGCTCAAGTTCCGCAATGGCCTCCTCCACCTGGGCGTCCTCCGCACCAAATTTTTCCAGAATATCATAGGTAAACTGCAAGGTCTCCTCTTCCATCAACGCTTTAAAATCAGTATCTATCACGTTGTACATCAATGCATTGAAAAGTACTACTACCGCAGTTCCTAAAATCAGACCTAAGGCCGAAACCCCTAGCGCGGTTTTGTAAGTAATAAAGCCGCCATTGGCTTTGCGTGCACCGTTGATGGCATAAACGCCCAAGGCAATTGGCAACAACCATTGGTAAATAAACCCGATCCAAAAATTCTTGAACATAAACGCTGGATCGCCCAGGTAACTGACCATGAACATGGTGATTCCTAGAACGATAATAATCAAGGCGAGTTTCTGGCCGTGAGGTTTGATCAAATGAGTGTCTTGTTGCATTGTCGGCTTTTATTTTGCGGTTGCAACAAATATAGGCCAATAGGACTGATTAAAAATTGTTAAAATTCGTTGGTGGCGGGGACTTTGTTCACGTAACTTTGCTCCGGGCAAGTCTCACACAACCAGCTCCTGGTGAATCCCCCAGGGCGGGAACGCAGCAAGGGTAGTCGGTCGTAGCGGTGTGATGTGAGTAGCTTGCCCTTTTTTTGTGCCTTAAAGTCTCGGGAATGCCTTACTTTTGACCCGGAATAAATTCAATACCACAACACATGAAATTTTTCATTGATACAGCGAACCTCGACCAGATTAAAGAAGCTCAGGATTTGGGCGTACTAGACGGGGTAACAACCAATCCTTCATTGATGGCCAAAGAAGGCATCAGCGGAACGGAAAACGTAAAAGCCCACTACAAGGCCATTTGTGATATCGTCGACGGTGATGTGAGCGCAGAAGTGATCGCTACTGACTACGATGCGATGATTAAAGAAGGAGAAGAATTGGCCGCTATCGATGAAAAAATCGTCGTGAAAATCCCTATGATCAAAGACGGGGTGAAGGCATTGAAGTACTTCTCAACCAAAGGCATCAAGACGAACTGTACCTTGATCTTCTCAGCAGGCCAAGCCTTGATGGCAGCCAAAGCTGGTGCTACCTACGTGAGCCCATTCATCGGCCGTTTGGACGACATTTCAACCGACGGTTTAGATTTGATCGAGAGCATCCGTGTGATCTTCGACAACTATGATTTCGGCACTGAAATCTTGGCCGCCTCTGTACGTCACCCGATGCACATCATTCAATGTGCGCAGATTGGTGCGGACGTGATGACAGGACCATTGAGCGCAATGGAAGCCTTGTTGAAGCACCCGTTGACCGACATCGGTTTAGCGAAGTTCTTGGAAGATCACGCCAAGGCGAACAGCTAAATTTGACTCTAATTTTTGACCCAGAGCCCTGCAGTAATGCGGGGCTTTTTTTGTACCTTTTTCTAGTGTAAAAATCTCTTTCTCCATGGTCTATACCCTCTTTCCTGATAGTATTAATATGAGTACGGTTGAAGAATGCGTGGCACGCTTTGAAAAAGGTGATGTTGCCATCATTCCCACGGATTCAGTCTATGCCATTGCTGGAGATTTTCAGCATCCCAAGGCCTTGGAGAAATTGGCCAAAATCAAGGGAGAATCCGTGAAGGAGGCAGAGTTCAGCTTTCTTTTCACCAGCATTTCGCAGGTATCGGAATACACGCAGAGTTTGGACGGTCCCACTTTTAAGCTGGTGAAAAAATGCTTGCCCGGGCCTTACACCTTGGTACTTGAAGCCAACATCAATCTAGCCCGCAAGCTTGGGCAAAAGCGAAGTACCATAGGCGTTAGAATTCCAGATAACCCCATTGTACTGGCGTTGGCTGAACGTCTCGGACGTCCGCTCGCCTCAGCCTCATTGCACCACGACGACGATATTTTGCAATACCCTACAGACCCTGATGAAATCGTCGCGAAATATGCTGGAAAGGCAGATTTTATCATTGAGGGCGGTTGGGGAGATAATATCCCTTCCACAGTCATCGATTTAAGCGGTGATGTGCCTACCCTACTTAGAGCGGGCAAAGGCGATCCTGATGTGATTTAACCCAGAGAGCAAGGCCGCGACGGTCGAGTTTGCCACCGGCCACTTCCGGCCACCTTGACAGCCATAGGTAATGCTTAGGGCGTTGGTTTTTAGGCCATTCCTGTAAGAGTGCTTTGGCCTGCGTTAGTTGGCCTTGGTCGGAAAGGATCAGCACAGGTAATTGGTCGAAAACTTCATCTTCTATCGGAGCAATTGCAGCACGAATACCCTCGGCTGCGAGCGCTTGTTCCCACTGCTCCGGATGGATTTTAATGCCCCCAGAATTGATGGCGAAATCCAAGCGTCCTTCTAGGGTAAATGCATGATCATTGTGTAGGATGGCGGCATCATTGGTGACCAATTCTTCTATGCCCAAATGCGGCGACCGCACCACCAAGGCACCGTCCGCATTCACCGAAAAGCGGGTACTGCCTACTGCTCTATACACTTCGTCCTCCAACGAACGCACCGCCACATGAGAGGCCGTTTCTGTCATCCCATAGCCCACATACACTTCAGTCCCCTCGGGGCATTGCGCTACAGGAGCGGCACTGCCGCCGAGCAACACCTTCCTTATCCCCTCGTGCCAAGTCAACTGTTGAAATTGCGGAACGGTCAGCGGAATGAAATCAATCGTAGTTCGAGGGAGGTCCAAGGATATTTTGGGCTCCACCAAATGCAACTCCAACGTCCCAACCAAGGCCCGAATCACCATCATGGCCCCGCCAATGCGGTCTGCAGGAAGGCCTAAAACCGCCACTGCGCCTGGATCCAAGCCAAAATGCTCCAATGTGGCCTGTGCACTTTGCGCCAATCGCGCTCGGGGATGGTGCCAAACTTTAGGCACCCCCGTACTTCCGCTGGTGGACATCGCCAGAAATTCAGCGTCGGAAAGCCAAAATTTCACCACCTTTTGGACCCCCGTAACATAGCCCGGAACCTCTTGTAAATCAACAAGTTCTTCTGGCGAAAAGCGCTGGTTATTCCAAATAAATGTGGTCGGCATCAAAAAAGTGTAAATTCGGTATAGTTCTTGCGTAAGTGTGCGCACTATGACCCGATTCAAAATCATTTCAATATACGCCATCGCGTTGGTTTTTTCCCTCTCAGGGAAGGCCACCGGTATGGAAAATTTTAGATGGGTCACGGTCATGACAGACCAGAGTCAAGAGCCTATTGAAGGGGTTTCGGTCATGATCAACCAAACGTTCGTGGGAGAGACTGGCCCGCTGGGAAGATTACTGCTGCCCGATGGCGCACCTGGCGAT
>JAURAE010000110.1 GCA_030829675.1 Schleiferiaceae bacterium | reverse complement strand
AGTCGCCGAGGCAGTCAGAGCTAAAACAGGAATATTAGGGAAACGCTCTCTAAGTATATGTACGTTTAGGAATGAAGGTCGAAAGTCAAACCCCCATTGTGAGATGCAATGCGCTTCGTCAATGGCGATTAAGCTCACATCCGCGTTTTGTAGGTATTCTAAAAACAATGCATTGGAAAGTCTTTCCGGCGCGAGAAAGACAAATTTGTATCCCCCGTATTTAATATTCCGAAAGGCTTCATCTAACTGTCTCGGGGAATAGGAACCAGTGAATTGGTACGCTTTGATGTTTCTTTTTGTGAGTCCGTGTAATTGGTCCTGCATCAGTGCCAATAAGGGACTGATCACAATGGTAATGCCTTCCAACGCCAATCCGGGGACTTGATAGCATATAGATTTACCGCCGCCAGTGGGGAGTAATCCAATAGTGTGTTTTCCCGAGAGAACAGAAGATATAATTTCCCCTTGTAATCCCCGAAAATCAGGATAACCCCAATATTGTTTTAGTATTTCTTTTGCTTGTTGAATGATCATAAACGTGCCAAAATAAAGGCAACGCGTTCTTCTACAGAGGCTGGAGGGACTTCAATGCACTCATATCCTAATTCCTTATAAGCCACCTTCAAGTATTCTTCAACTTCATAGCACTCCTCAAGGGTTTCCATGCGTTGCTTATCAAGACTGTGAATCTCCGGCCATACCGGTAAGAAAAAGACTTTTTCAAATCGCATTTCGTGCAAATCTGCCTTCCAATCCTCAGAAAGTTCTGCGTTTCCTTTCTTAAGGTACGCGTAGGCATCCACATTAGTGCGGTCGTAAAAATTAATTTTTGCTAACAATGCATTGTGGTACTGCTCATTGCGCAGGTCCCAAACTAGTTGTGTGAAGCCCAAAAGGTCTTTCCAAGGCACTAAATCCGACTCTTCGTCCAATGAATTTTGAATGATTTCGCGGGCTTGTTCGTGGAAAACGGGATAGCCATGTTGCTCTAATGCAAGACTTAACGTAGTTTTTCCTGTGGCAGGAGACCCCGTAATGGCAATTCTCGTCGTTTTCAATGGGTATGAGATATCTTCGTAGAACTTCAAATGTACTTCTAATGGTCCGATTTTATCACGCAATTGCGCTACTACTTTTTCTGAGCTTATCCACATTTGCTCAGCCAAAGTCGGCCATTAACGCCTTTCAAAATGCCAAGGAGTCATTCCGCAATGGCGAGAATGAAAAAGGTTGGCAGTACTTGGAAAAGAGCATGAAGAAAGGCAAAGACACCTATTACCAGGCATTTATATTCGCAGGAGACCAAAGCTTTCGCGAGGGCAAATATGAATTGGCTCTAGAATATTATGATGAGAGTCTTGCCATTGATGCCATCTCTACGACATATTTAAAGAAGAGTCTAGCCAACAAATATTTATATCGTTGGGAGGAGAGCATTACTCAATGGGAGAACTACTTAGCGCTAGCGAGGTTGTCAAAGGAGCGTCGCGCGGAGGCGGAATTGGAATTAGAAAACCTTCGCTTTGCCAAAGAGGAATATGAAAAATATGTAGCATCGGATTTTGATTACAACATTCAGAAACTGAGTTTTTCGACGGAGGAATTAGAGTATTTCCCCACTATTACTGGGGGAGATGAGCAGCTCATCTATACCCACAGGTTCATTTCGGGGAGCAAACCAACTGATGAAAACCTCTTTGAAGCTGCCCTTGATGGCATTTCAAAGTTCGGTGTGCCGCTTGCAGGCAATCTGAATTCTCGTTTGAATGAGGGTGCGGCTTGTATTAGTCCAGATGGCCAATTCATGGTGCTCACCGTTTGTGATCGCCCCGACGGTGCAGGAAGTTGTGATTTGTACTACAGCCATTGGAATCCAAACTATGGATGGGAGACTCCGAAGCCGCTTCCAGGTACGATTAATACGGGCAGATGGGAGAGTCAACCAAGTCTCGGTCCTGATGGACGCACCATCTACTTTGTTCGGGCGAGTAATCCCATGGAAACAGACCGGGATATTTTTGTGTCTACTAAGGATGATAAAGGGAATTGGTCCAAAGGACAAAAGCTCCCTTCTAATATCAATGGCAGCGACAGGGAGAGTTGCCCATTCATGCACTTTGACGGGAAAACCTTGTATTTTCTATCCGAGCGCAGCCCTTCGTTGGGTGCATCGGATTTCTTTATGTCCACCCGCATCAATGATTCAACTTGGTCAGGCCCCATCAACCTCGGGTTTCCATTTAATAGTTTCGGGGAGGAGTTTTCGCTGGTGATCGATAAAAGTGGCCAGTTTGGATATCTAGCTTCCGATCGAGGTGAAGCTATTGTACCTAGTTATGATGGGCTCAGCTCTTTAGACCTATATAGGTTTGACTTGCCAAAGCACCTTCAGCCGGAGATCAGAGACAACTACGATCTCGTGGTAGTGGACAGTTTGACACTGCGTCCAATAGGTGATGCTTCTGTGCAGCTCTTTAATCTTGACGGGGTCCAATTCTTTTCTGGCACCAGCGCTAAAAATACCGGTATGGTCCGTTTAATGACCGATGGAGGAGAAGTGCGGTTATCGGTGTATCACAAAGGATACTTGCCGTATTCAGGTGTTATTTCACAACTGGATTATATCGCCAGACCATTGCATGGGAACAATTTGGCCACCATCAAGCTTATTCCAATAGCTTCCGGCAAAGCATTCGCGTTAAGAAATATTCTTTTCGAATTGGACCAAAGCACCTTGTTGCCTGAAAGTGAAAAGGAACTTACGGCACTCCTACGGATGCTCCAGGACAATGTAGACTTGAACGCTACCATCATTGGACACACCGACAACCAAGGTGGACGGGCCTATAATCAAAGATTAAGCGAGGCCAGAGCGGCGGCAGTACTGAGTTGGTTGGTACAGCACGGTATTGATCCAAACCGACTTAAATCGGAAGGTAGAGGAATGGATAAACCTGTTGCTTCCAATGAAACCGAAGAGGGTAGAGCCTTGAACAGACGCACCGAGGTTGTCTTGCGTTAACCTTCGTATTTATTTTTCCACATGGCCTTTTGTTGGGCGCTGATCTGTTGCTCTTTGGCATTGGATGCC
The DNA here is from genome assembly GCA_030829675.1 of Schleiferiaceae bacterium. GTDB lineage: Bacteria > Bacteroidota > Bacteroidia > Flavobacteriales > Schleiferiaceae > UBA10364. The sequence continues at coordinate 760 of JAURAE010000110.1, read as the reverse complement.
GGGGACCACAACACGCTTCCTTGAACTTCTTTGGGCAAGTATTCTTGAGGTACAAAGCCTGCTGAGTAATCGTGAGGATATAAATAGCCCTTGCCGTGACCCAAATCTTTGGCCAAAGCACTCGAGGCATTCTTGAGATGGTCCGGCACTTCAAGATTCCCCGTTTGTTGAACCAATTTTTGTGCTTTGCCAATGGCCGTATATGCGCTATTGGATTTCGGTGACGTAGCCAAATAGATGGTGCACTGGCTTAAGATGATTCTGCTTTCAGGCCAGCCTACGCGTTCCACTGCGCTAAAGGTTTCATTGGCGAGCATCAAGGCGTTCGGATTGGCCAGGCCAATATCTTCCGCGGCTGAAATGATTAACCTACGCGCAATAAATTTGACATCTTCTCCACCTTCAATCATTCGTGCGAGGTAATACACCGCTGCCTGTGGATCAGAGCCTCTAATCGATTTAATGAAGGCTGAAATGACGTTGTAATGTTCGTCACCGCCTTTATCGTAGCGAATCTGGGCATTGCTCAAGACGTTCTGTGCAAACTCCTCATCGATAGGGACACCGCGTTTTCCTTGTTGAAAACAAAGCTCTACGAGGTTATAAAGTTTCCTCGCATCGCCCATGCTCTGACGAATCAAGAAGTCGTGTGCAGTGATCTTTAGGTCCTTATGGGTGGCGTATTCTGTCGCATTGGCCAAATCAATCATCTTGGTAAGGTCCTCCTTAGAATGTGAATTAAGCACATAGACCTGCATTC
>JAURAE010000010.1 GCA_030829675.1 Schleiferiaceae bacterium | reverse complement strand
GCCGCTGCATCCTCAAAAACAGGCACATCGGCGGCCTTATGTGGCAATGTCCCCGCGTTCAGGTGCATGCTGTTTTTTGGGAACTGTTCCACATAACCTTGGCCACGCTTGTATTTATGGATGTGGAAAGGCTCAGCACCTAATGCATTTTTGCGTTCCACCTCATCCCAAGGCTTCATATCCAAAGTGAACAGGTCAGGCAGACCGTTGCCGTCTAAATCTGCGGCATCTGCTCCCATGGTGAACTTGCTGTTGGCTCTAAAACTTTGATCTGTGGCCAATTCAAAGGCTTGCCCACCTTGATTCAAATACAAGTAGTCGTTTTCATGAAAATCGTTGCCAATGAATAAGTCGAGGTAGCCGTCGGCATTGAAATCTTCGGCCACAATACTCAGGCCATAGCCTATTTGAGAACCTAATATGCCCCACTCCTCAGAGCGGTCTTCATAATCGGGCTGCTCCGGATTCCCAGTGTTGAGAAAGAACAAATCGCCGGCCTTAGGGTCTCTAACATTGCGCTGCGAGGCGTTATTAAAGGCTCCTGAGGGATGCACGCTATGACGCAATACATAGAGGTCTTGGTCGCCGTCGTTATCGGCATCGAAGAACAAGGCTTGTTGCCCATAACCCACCAAATCCATGCCTTCGACCAAGCGCGTTTCGGTGAAGGTGCCGTCGCCGTTGTTGAGGTAAAATTCGTTGTGGCCCTTCCAGTGCAGGTATTCCACCGCGCTGAGGTAAATATCAGGGTAGCCGTCTGCGTTGATGTCGGTGATGGACACGCCCGTTTGAAAATCTGATGCTCCTGCAACTCCGGCAGCTTCAGCGCCTTCTTCAAACTGCCAATCGCCCTTGTTCCAATACAAGGCATTGGGACCTTGGTTGCGGACAAAGTAGATGTCCTCAAGACCGTCCCTATTAAAATCTGCTACGGCAACACCCGCACCGTTGTAGAAGTAGAGGTAATCAACGATGTTTTGTTCTTCGTTTTCCGGAAGGTCGTTTCGGAAGCTGATTCCAGATGGCGTGGCCCGTTCTTGGAATAGGGTAGGCTCTTCGGATGGGGTACACCCGGTCGCAGCTATTGCTATGAGTAAGAGCCAGCGCTTCATTAGTGGGACAGCTTGTATTCTTCTAACAGACCATCAACCTTACTGAAGAGCACATAGGTCTGGCCGTCTCTCTGATAATGTGTGATATCTCTGACCTGACCGTCAATGTTGAGCCCGCTTTGTAATTGGGTTGCGGCACGCCATTCTCTGTTGCCGGTGTTTAGCAACACCGTTCCACGCGAGGCATCGTAACGTCCCCATTCCGGCTGTACCTCGTGTAGGTTCCCGCCCAGTATAAGGTCCTTATCCCCATCGCCGTCGACATCGAGTGCATCTATGGCATATACAGGGGCCGTTTGTGCTTGAATAGGCAGTGTGGCGTGCGAGAAGACCCCATTACCGTTGTTGTAGAAACAGGTGGTGCGCAGGGTTTGTACTTGCAACAAGGCAGAGCGCTCGAGTTGGGTCGTATCGAAGACTTCAAAGACACTCTTTCCGGCGTATTGAGAATATTCTAGGTTTTCTTTTTTCAAATACGGCAGCTGGCTGATCATATTATGGCGCAATACGCGAGGGAAGAGGGTATCTCCCCAGTACGAACAAAGGATAGGATCGGAATACGTGTTGTTGTCGAAGTCATTCACAAACAATACCATGGGTTTTTCAACAGAGGCTTCAAGGCGACAGTTTTCTCCAAGGTTTCCTGCGATGATATCTAGGGCGCCGTCGCCGTCCAAATCTTCGAGACGAACGGTGTTCCACAAGCCTTGGCTGTGGTCAAATCCAGCTTCTAGGGTACGTTCAGCGAATTGGCCTGCATCATTCATCCAAAGGCGCACACCTTGCCAATCTCCTACAGCAATGATGTCGTCGTCGCCATCACCGTCTACATCGCCCGCTTTGCAATCTGAAATCATCCCAATATTTTGGAACCCACGCGTGGTCATTCGCTCATTGCGAAGAACGCCGTCGCCGTAGTTCATGAGGAACAACCCGCTTGCCGGCACACCGTAACGCCCTTTCACAGCGCGTGCGGCCACAAAAACATCTAGATCGCCGTCGCCGTCGTAATCTGAAACCGCGATGGACGAAGTGCGGATGGGTAGTTCTGGAAGGGCATTAGCGTCGTAAGTGAAGCGTCCCTTACCGTTGTTCTTATAGATGCGGTCGTAAAGCGCGGCACTGCCGTTCTCCGGTTGAACAGAACCGCTGGCCACGTATAAATCGAGGTCGCCGTCGCCGTCGTAATCGAAGAATTCAGCATCGGTATCCTCACATTCTGCGTGCTGTACGAACGGGGCATCGATATCTTGTTCAAACCCGTACCAATCCGACCCAAAGAACAGCTGTCCAGGCTGCCCTGCAGAGCCACATTGGTAAAAATCCACATAACCGTCGCCATTGATATCTGCTACGGCGAGTCTAGCGCCTTCAGAAGTGGTCATTTGAGGGATGAGCCGTTCTTCGTTAAACTGGCTATAGGGCGTTTCCGTGCGGCCGCCATAGGCCGCATTCATAGCCAACAGGGTGGTTGTGATTTTCTTGGGTGCAGCTGCAGGTGATGCAGAAGCACGTCGAACCACATATAAAGAATCGGCGGGTATGTCCGTAAGGGTCTGTTTTTCCTCAGGCGACCATTGTACCACAAGGCTATCTAGGATTTGGTGTGCTCCTAGGCCCAAGTGAATTCTCGGGTCCACGCTGCTCTGAAATCCTTTCATCGGAACATTCTCTGCGTAGTACATACTTCCTTGTGCATAAGCATATACTTTGGCGCCTATGGCCAATTTTTCGCCGTCGCGCAGCTCAATTTGTACGCTGTGGTTTTCGGGGTGAATGGTCTCGGCATTATTGCGCCAGATAAAAGGTGCTTGATTTACGTTGTTGACGACCAAATCCAAATCGCCGTCATTATCTAAATCTGCATATACGGAGCCATTGCTGTGACTTGGAACGCTTAGGCCCCATTCTTTCGCTTGGTCGACAAATTTGTATCCGCCGGCCACATTTTTAAAAGCATAATTTGGAATGCGCGTAGTGGGCATCAAGTCGATGAGCTCTTTATAGTTGACGCCTTCTTCGGTAACGATGGCACGCATCACCTCTTCGTTACTGATGTAGTTGATGTAATCTTGATCCGTTAAGTCATGTGCAATCCCATTAGAGATATATAAATCGCGCCAACCGTCATTATCAAGGTCAGCAATGAGGGCACCCCAAGACCAATCGGTGGCTTCGACGCCAGATAATTGGCCAATTTCCACAAAATCACCGTCGGCAGTATTCAAGTGGAGCATGTTGCGGTTGAATTGATGGTAATAGCCCCAATCCAATTTCCCTTGATACACATCCCAATTTTCAAAAGTGGTGGTCTGGTTCAACCTGCGCACGCCTTGTGGGAGCATGTCGGTCACGAATAAATCTGGAGCAGCATCGTTATTGATATCAGCCATATCCGCACCCATAGAGGCGAAGGAAGTATGGCGCATGTGCTGTTCCAATTCTTCGCTGAAGGTGCCGTCGCCTTTGTTGATGTACAGGTAGTCTTTTTCAAAGAAGTCGTTGGATATATATATGTCGAGCCATCCGTCGCCATTCACATCCCCAACGGTCGTTCCTAGGCCGAAACCTATTTCACTTCCCATAATTCCAGCCTCCTCACTTACATCTGTGAAGTGACCTCCCTCGTTGCGGTATAATTTATCGCCCCCCTCAGGGTCGCGAATTTCTCGTGAGCTTTTCTGCAAATTGAAACTCCCAATGGCGCGGTAGCTGTTGTTTAACACATATAGGTCTAAATCCCCGTCTCTATCGTAGTCAAAGAACACCCCATGCGTGCTTAATCCCTGATCAGCTACACCCCATGTTTCAGCAGATTCGGTAAAGGTGTTATTTCCGTTGTTAAGGAACAGCTCGTTGGCACGACTATCTCCTTTGATGTCTCCGGAATTGGCCACATATATATCTAACCAACCGTCGCCATTCACATCGGCCATCGCGGCGCCCGTAGACCACGCCTGCTTTCCATTCGTGCCTGAAGCGTCCGTAATATCGGTGAAGGTCCAGTCCCCGTTGTTCAAGTACAACTTGTTCGAAGTCTGGTTCGCTGTGAAGTATAAATCCACATAACCGTCGTTGTTGATATCCCCTACGGCAACACCACCACCGTTGTAAAAATTGCGGTAGTTAAAGACATTAAAGTCTTTATCGTAACTCAGGTTATTTTGAAAGTCGATGCCAATTTTGGTCGACTCCATCTGAGTGAACAACGATTCAATCTTAGGACTATAAGTACACTGCGCTACGGCAAATCCGAGCAGCGCTAAGAGTGTGATTTTTCTCATGGTGTTGCGGAGTAGAAAGAGCTCCCAATATAATGAAGAAAGCCCGCACAACGTGCGGGCTTTCCTGCAAAACATAGTTTCAGAGTGACAGGGATATTTTAGTAACCCGCGTTCTGAGTCAAGTTCGGGTTAGCACCCAAAGCTTCAGTAGGAATAGGTAGCAACTTAACATGATCTTGTTGTGCATCCTTCAACTCCCAAGCCTCGGTAAACTTGCCGAAACGGATCAAATCCAAACGACGTACAGCTTCCCAAGCCAACTCAAATCCACGCTCATCAAGGATATCATCCAAGGTGATTGCTGTCAACGCAGTTGCTCCGGCACGTGCGCGGATATCGTTAACAATAGATAGCGCAGTAGCATCATCACCTTGACGCAATGAGGCCTCAGCTTTGTGCAACAAAATATCAGCGTAACGGATAATAGCGTAGTCGTTACCAGCTTCACCACCAGCATTTGCTTGGTCAACCTCCCACTTCAACACACGGATACCGTTTGTTTCAGAAGCACCAGTAATACCTGGCAAAGAAGCAGTGAAATCTAGTGGGTTACCTTGACGATCTTGCAAAGGATCACCAGTTACGAAATCGTACTGCTGACCTACCAAGAAGATTTCTGAACGAACATCGTTCGCAGTATCGAACTTGTTGTAGAAATCAGCAAGGGTACAGAATCCGTTCCACGGAGATGCAGGCAATTGGTGGTAGTGAAGCGTACGCATGTTCAGCGTCCATCCCATACCGCCAGCCTGAATGTTAGGAATAGCGAATACTGTTTCCGATGATCCTTGGTTCTCAACAACAAAGTTGTCATGGAAATCAGCTTCTAGAGAGAAGTTACCGCTGTTGATGATAGCATCCGCCGCAGCTTCAGCATCCGCCCAACGAGCAGTACCAGTAAACTCTTCTGCGTTCATGTACATACGAGTAAGGATACCGTATGCAGACCACTTAGTCACACGACCGTACTGGTCAGATGAGTGAGAAGCAGCCAAGTTTGGAATCGCAGCGTTCAATTCAGTTTCGATGTATGCAAATACATCGGCACGTGGAGAACGTGAAGGCAAGTTCGCTGGATCGATAGAAGCAGCGTCCAAGATTACACAGTCGCCCCAGAAATCCATCAACATGAAGTAGTAGTAAGCACGTAGTGTACGAGCTTCTGCCATCATCTCTGCGTAGCTGTATTGGCTAAACAAAGACTGATCTGCATTCTCCAAATCGTAGATGAACTGGTTGGTTTGAGCCAGACCTTTGTTGATATCATTCCACATACCTACAACGTGACCGTTAGTAGGAGTCCAGTTGTGCTGGTGCAATTCGCGCCAAACACCACCATCACCCCAGTCACCACCACGGGTAGGAACAATAGTTTCGTCTGAAGTTACCTGTGAAATATTGAAGTAGTTCCACAAGAATGGACGAAGGTTTCCGTAAGAGTTGACGAGTACTGAGTAGTAATCGCCTTCGCTTGAGAAGAAGTTATCTGAGGTAATGTCCTCGTAGATAGTTTCCTCTAGATCAGTACAGCTCTGGAACGTAAGCGTTGATACGGCGGCGGCTGCAATCAATGCGATTTTTGAAAATCTCTTCATTGTTTGATCTATTTAAATTATTTCAAGTTGAATTTCACGTTCAACGCAATAGTGCGAGCACGTGGGTAGTTCATGTAGTCAACACCCAAAGATGGAGCACCGTTTGCAGAAGCATCAGTGTTTACTTCAGGATCGTAACCGCTGTAACCTGTGAACAAGAACAAGTTCTGTCCGCTTAGACCAACAACAGCTGAGTTCAACCAATCTACTCCGTTAACATCCAAGTTGTAAGAGATGTTCACGTTGTCGATACGCAAGAAAGATGCGTCTTCGATCCACTGTGAAGAGTAAGTAGGTGTAGAGGTCAACATCGCATCGTCGAAGTCCAAAGCTGGCTTCATCAAGTTGATGTTAGTGTTCAAGTTATCTAGAGTTGTGTACTCCATTGCGGTGTTGTTGAATACATCACCACCTTGCTGACCGCGCAAGAAGATGCTTGCATTGATCTTGCCGTAGTGGAATGTGTTCAAAAGACCGTAAGTGAAATCAGGTTGAGCGATACCGATGATATCAGCTTCGCTGCTGTAAGAACCATCATCACTGTTGTAAACCAAACCGTAGAAAGTACCGTAAGCTTGACCAACAACCAATTTCTGAGAGTAAGCACCAGATTGACCAGCACCACCGATAGGACCTGTCAAGATCTGCTCGTTAGTACCTAGATCTTCAACCATCAAGCGAGAGCGAGAAAGGTTGAAACCGATATCCCAACCGAAGTCAGAAGTACTTACCAAGCTGTAGTTCAACATCAAATCAAAACCGTTGTTTGATGTAGCACCTACGTTAGCCAACAATGTTGGAGCAACAGAAGGAGCTGGTGCAGGTACAGTCAATAGAAGGTCAGAAGTGTTTTTCTGGAACACGTCGAAAGATCCGTAGAACTTACCACCGTTCAATTCCCAGTCGATACCTAGGTTGGTAGAAGCAGTACTTTCCCAACGTAGACCTGAGTTAGCAGGGTTCAAGTAACCAGTACCTGAAGTTGAAGATCCGCCAATAACAGCTGCAGAACCAGTACCGATACGAGCAATACTCTGGTACTCACCAATAGCTTCGTTACCAACTACACCCCAACCGGCACGAAGTTTCAAGTCAGTGAACATTTCAGGAATGAAAGCTTCCTCGCTCAAACGCCATGCAACAGCAGCTGATGGGAATACCCCCCACTTGTTGTCCGCACCGAACTTAGAAGAACCATCTTGACGTACAGTTGCAGTCAACATGTATTTTCCAGCTATGTCGTAGTTCGCACGACCGAAGAAAGAGATCAAGCGAGACTGACCGCGGTAAGAGTACTTATCGCCAAGCTCAGCCAAGCCACCACCGTCTAGGTTGTTGAAGCTGTAGTTATCAGTTACGAACTGCTTAGCGCGAGCACCAAAGCCTTCGTAGTTGTTTTCTTGCCATGAGTAACCAGCAATAAGGTTCATCATGTTACCCGCTACTTCGTTATCGTAGTTCAAGTAAGTCTCCAATACTTTAGAAGAAACTTGACCGTACTTCTGAGCAGCAATACCGTTATCAGCGACACCGTAAGGAGTCGATTTTGGTAAGTATGTTTTACGGATAGTTCCGTATTGATCGTAACCAGCGTTTGCAGTAGCGCTCAAACCTTCAACAAAATCGCCAAGGTCCAAACGAGCAGTACCGTTCATAGTTACACCTACTGTACGAGCAACATCATCAATTTCCATAGCCGCTTCAACAGGGTTACGGATCGCGTTAGAAACGAATGTGTAGTTGCCGTTAGCATCCTTAACAGGAAGCGTAGGGTTCATTTTCAACATGTTAGTGAAGATACCACCAGTGTATCCGCCAACTTGCTGGTAAGGAGTCAAGTTGTCGTCTTGCTGAGACACGTTAACGTTCGCAGACAAAGTTAATTTGTCGTTCAACGTTTTTTGGTTCATGCTCAAACGGCTAGTGAAACGGTTAGTTCCTGAGTTGATTACAATACCATCTTGGTCTAGGTAACCCATAGACAAGCGGTATGAACCAGCTTCAGTTCCTCCGTTCAAGCTCAAGTTGTGCTGAGTAGCCATACCAGTTTGGAACATTTCGTCTTGCCAATCAGTGTCGGCAGTACCTAGAACGTTACCCAAACCAAAGCGAGCAACTGCTGCCTTGTATTCAGAAGCGTTCAGCATGTCCAATTTCTTGGGTAGAGATGAAGCACTTACTTGGTAGCTGTAATCAACAGACATACGGCCAGCAGCACCTTTCTTAGTTGTAATCAATACAACACCGTTTGCACCACGAGCACCGTAGATAGCTGTTGCAGATGCATCCTTCAATACAGTAATTGACTCAATGTCGTTTGGATTCAAACGAGAAAGAGGGTTGCGCTGAGAACCAGAGGTCTCACCTTCACCACCAGGAAGTGTGCTTCCGCTTTGAACGGGCATACCATCAATAATGTAAAGCGGCTCGTTGCTAGAAGAGATAGAAGTACCTCCACGAACACGAACACTTACACCACCACCAGGCTCACCGTTTGTCGGGGTAATGGTAATACCCGCGGCTTTACCCTGGATCAAAAGTTCAGGAGAGGTAACAACACCGCCATTGAAGTCTTCAGCACTTACAGAAGCAGAAGAACCCGTGAGGTCCTTTTTCTTTTGTGTACCATAACCAATGACAACGACCTCTTCCAATTGCTCAAACATCATATCAGCTTGAGACATTGCATCCGCATCACCTTCGCCTTCGTTCTGTGCATAAGCTACTTGAGTACCAAGTACCAACACAGAACACCATAGCGTCGCTGATGAGAGAACACGACGTAGATTTCGATTCATAATAAAATTGTGTTAACGATTATCCCACAATTATAAGCAATTCTTTTGAATAGTGTACAATTGACACTTAATACCCAAAAAATTTCCTTAGAGACTCCGGTTCTAATCGCTAAATATTGAAAAACAGGTGTTTATGATTCTATTTGAGCCAGCCACATACAAGTGTAATCAAGAGTTTTAAACACAAAATGCGCCTTTTGTTTCTTTTGAGACGGACAAAAACGCTGTATTTTGAATGTTAAGGCCTTGTTAACCCGTCCGCTCAGACGGGCGGGAGTTCATGTTTTTTCAGCACATAAGATGAGCTTATTGCGCCGTAAAACCAGTGTGTCGTTTGAGACAATCATTACCTCAAGATTAAATTATATCATCAAAAACGAGTGTGTCCTTTAGACATTTCATATATTTGAGAACTTAAGAGTAGCTTAGGTTTATTGGTTTGGTTAAGCCCTGTTTTCGGACGGGGCTTTTTTTATGCCTCAACCTCAGTCCTTTACCGTAAATACTCTAGAGATGTTGAACCCTAAAAACAGAGATCCGTCCCAAGGATTGTATGGGTTTTGAGCCATCCACAATGGATCGCTCATGGCGTTTGTATTACTCAGATGGAATTGGAATACATGTCCGCCAGTTTCTAAATCGACACCCACAGCGAAAGGCGTGAAGAATCTAGAGCCGTCGCTATATTCTAGGTTAGAACCTGGGCATATTTCGCCCGTGAGCGCCAACCTGTTGGTGAGTTTGTAGCGACCGCCCATTTGCAAGTGAAAGGTTGTATTGGGGTCTGAATTACCGGGAACTAAATTCCAATGTACCGCGCTAGGGGCCGCTAAAAGGCTGAGCTTGTCACCAAATTTCCGAGCGAAAATAGCTTGGTTGTGGTAGGAGAGACGATCACTCATATAATGGTCGATGCCATCGGTGTATCTCGCGCCACGATAAAATGCGCTAGAGTATAGGGTGAGGCTAAAAGGGAAGGATTCTGCACCGCTTTTTTGACGCAACAATCGGTACTTCACGAAGCCATCGGCCACCTTGAGGTAAGAGGATCGACCGATGCCCGCATTGAGACGATCTGTAATCCCATAATCTAGCTGCATGCGAATTTGAGCATTGTCTAGCCCCAGAAAATTATAAAAGTAATCGTTGGAGAAACTGCCAAAACGGTGTGAAATGATATATTGAAGCACACCTTCTCCAGGTGTCTCATTTGATTGAGCGTTGATGATTTTGGTGCCTTTGAAGGAGGCATAGGTAATTTGCGTTGTCTCGGGAATATCCATGAGCGCAAAAAGATCATCTTCTTGCCCGAAGGCAGTGATGCTGAGTAGTGTCCCTACAAGAATGGATCCCCACTTCATCCTAGCGCTTTTTCAATGTGGCACGTACGGTGACTTTTGCTTCCTTGGCAATTTTATCTGATACCGCACCGGGGATGCTTACTCCGAAATCTTCAATAGTCACGGGGAATTCTGCTTGCAAGAGCAAAGCGCCATCCGCCTCAAGAAGTTCGCACGGGACGGCAATGTCCTTGGTTTGTCCGTGGATGGTCAGCTGGCCTACAGCCTGTCCGCCTTCGTAGGTCCCCGTGAACTGGGCCTTGGGGAACTTTTCACTTTCTACGTAGTTTTCGTTGAAGTGCTCTTGCATGAGGGCACGCTTGAATTGGAATGAGGTCATCAATACCTGGACCCCGAGTTTTCCGCTGGCAGCATCGTATACCGCCGAAGCGCTTTCCGAAACCGCGTAAATATCTTCAAGTGGTGAACCGGCATCAAAGCTCAAGGTGGCTTCACGGGTTAAATACTGTTGTGCAATACCCTGCTGTGCAAGGGCAAAAAAGGCAAGTAAAAGAACTTTTTTCATGGCATTAATTATTAGGTGCACCTTCGTTGATCCAGGTGCGTAATTTACTTTGATCACAATCCGAGAGGGCCTGTCCTGGCGGCATGAGGAGCGGGTCCCCAGCGCTGCGCGTTATTCGGTCCATGATGGCTCCGGACAAGGCAGAAGCTGAGATGTTCTGGTGGCCGGCTAGGTTAAGACCTCCGCTAGCAGATGCTCCGTTATGGCAGCCTTCACAGTTTTGGCCGATGATCATTTTGATGTCTTGGCTAAACGTTACGGCTGAGGTATCGCAAGCATTGACGTTGCCGTACAAATCATCATAATTGTCGTAATAACAACTGCTTGTAAAGAGTCCAAGAAGCCCCGAGAAGGCTACGAGTTTCAAAATGTTAGTTGTTCGGCATTCCATCTGCAATCCATTTATCAAATTGGGCCAATTCGCAATCGCTCAACGAAGCAGCCGGCGGCATAGGGCTGTTGTTCATTCTATGTATAGCAGCAACCAACCCGGAATTGTTCACAGCGGCTACCACGTGGGCATGGTCGCTGAGCACCACTCCACCAGAAGCGTTGCCGGTGCTATGACAGCTTTGACACTGGCTTTGGATGATGGGCAAAATGGTTTGGCTGAAGCTGCCTGAAGCGGTATCACAATCTGAGCATGAGTTGTTTTGTGCGCCTTGGGCGATCCAAGTGTAGATCTTCCATTTTGAAAGGCTGTCCAAAGGTGCGGCGGGCGGTGGAGGCATTTGATCATTGCCCGTTTCAAACAACACTTCGTAGACCTCGCTGTTGTTCGGGTTGCCGGATTTCACCTCATCCATAATGCCGTCGTAGGTAGTCAAAGACAAACCGTCGGCAGGATTTGAGTCCCCGTGACATCCAGAAGAGGCACAGTTTGCCGTAAACAATGGTAGTACTTCATTCACGAAATACACCGTGTCGGGGTGGCAGGAATGTGACGGATCTGGGCCCGGATTAGGGTCAGGGTTAATAGGATCGTGCGTACATGCGGAAAGCATGAGTACGGCGACGGCAGAGGTAAAAAGGCGTTTCATGTTTTAAAGATAAACAATTGATGTTTCTACAGATGCAAAAACATTGCCAAGTGCTTCGGCATATTCCTCCACTTGTTTCTGGTGCGCAGGCTTTTCTTGCCCAGTCTTATAGTCGACAATGCGCACCTCTGATTCGGTGGACATGATGAGGTCTGGACGAAGAACTTTGGCTTTATTGGCGACGGTGCGTTCGACATAAACGATGGTGGAGTTTTGTTGAATTGGGCCCAATTCTTTTCTATCCTCCATACTCCGCAATACCGCTTCGGCCTCCGCATGAAGGGCCTCTGAGAACTTACCGCTCCGATACAACCGCTCCAGCGCCCGATCCTGCTGCGCACTCGAATGCTGCAGCACACGGTGCAGTGCGGACCCCCATTGCCGCGGATCTGCCTTGCCCTCGAACCAATGGTCCGGGGCGGTATCGGCCAACATGAGGTGGCTCATTCGCGCTTGAACACCATCGCTGTTGAACTTTGGAACAGCGGTTTTTTCGGTCGCCTCCTCTTGCTCCGGCGGCACCGGCGTGCCATAAGTGACAGTATGTTGTCCCTCGCCCAATTCGAAATGCTCCCTCAACGCTTTTGCAAAAGCATCGGGCTTCTCGCCATCGGCGAAGATGTGGAGCCCGCGAACCGGTCGGGTGAGGGTCACATAGATGAGGTTGATCCAATCGAAGGTTTCCTCGTTCTTAATCGCACTGAGCTGCTCCTCGGGGAAGAGCTTTTCGGTTTTTTCAGATTTGGTGATGGGAATGCGTTGCAGCTCGTCGTGCAAGTCGAACGGCACCCAATATTCTGCATCTCGATTCTTATCATCAATGCCAAAGGGCACGATCACGTGCTCAAACTCGAGCCCCTTGCTCTTGTGTATGGTCATGATCTGTACGGCGGCCAAATCCTCTCCGGCGCTGACATTGCGCTTCTTGCTTTCGACGTCCCACCAAGCCGGCAAATCCGACAAGGCGCCCCCCATACTTTGGAACTGGAACAACAGATCGAGCGAGGCGTCGACCATGGCATTGGAGCTGCTCAGGAGCCCGAAGGTTTGGAAAACTTGGGTCCCAAATTGATACAGGCTCTGTTGCGCAAACTTGATTTTCTTGGCCCCAGGGAACACCTCTTGTAAATAGGCGAGCCCACCATCGACACAATTCTTTTGGAAGGTGAAGGCTTCGATGTCGGCGGGCCCTTTGCCCAATTTCGTTAGGGCGAAGGCCAACTCAAAAAGAGATTCCCTATCCCCGGCGTTCAGGTGCAATTTAGCCGCCGCGAGCAGGATTTTGCTTTCGAACGAAGCGCCCACCACAAGACTGTCCGCGGAGAGTACGGGAATATCATGCTGCACGAGGAAATTGGCCAACAGCTTCGCATTCTTATTGCTGCGAACAAGAAGGGCGATATCGCTGAGGGTATGCCCGCGATCCCGCAGCTCATGGATTCGGGCCAACGTGTGTTCAAAGACATTTTCGGCGTGCTTAGCCGCACTGTGCTTTTCGCCTTCCGGCAGGTGCAGGAAGGCTACGCGCACCTCTCCTTCACCGGGGTTTCCGACCTGCGGATTTTGGCCGACTTGGTCCTCGGTATAGACGCGTTGGTGCGCCTCCTGGGTTAGTGAGTTCGCCAGCTTAGGGAAGAAGGCGTTGTTGAATTCCACGATGGTAGGATAGGTCCTAAAGTTGCGGTCGAGCTGCACCGTTTCCCGGCTGTACATTTCGGGCGCGGCGGGATCGGTGTTGAATCTATTGAGCGGGTTGCTGCCGTCGACGAGAGACATGAACTGCTCGGCGCGACCGCCGCGCCAACGGTAAATACTCTGTTTGGCGTCCCCCACAATGAGGGCGCTGTTTTTGCGCTCGTCCTTGGTCAGGGTGTGTTCGATCAACGGATGCAGGTTGTTGAACTGCATGTTGGAGGTATCCTGAAATTCGTCGATGTAGAAATGCCAGAACCGCTCGCCTAATCTAGCATAGATAAAAGCCGTAGGTTCCTTTTGGAGCTCGTCGGAAATGAGCTTGTTGAAGGCGCCCAGCGGCATGGTGTTTTGTGCTTCTTGTAAGGCCGAGAGCTGGTCGAGCAGGGCACGTGTGGCGGCCAATTGCTGTAGCTTCGCCGTCGCCTGTTTCAACATCAGCAACTTGCGCTGGTGCTTTGCCTGCCATTCTCCCATGGCATCGCGCAAGGCGGCCCACTCATCGACGGGGCCATTTTTCAACCTTGAGGTAAGGGCTTGTGAGCCGGCTTCAAGGTCGTTGCGACGTAGGTTGTGCCAGAAGGTGAGAAAGTGCTTTTGAATCTGGTCTTTGTAGGTGAAATCCGTGAGGTCAAGGCTGTTGCTCCGCAGGAATTCGACACATTTTTGGGACCAATTCCTTCCTTCCTCCACAATGCGCCCTATCTCTGCGTCCAAACTCTTGGAAATCTCGAGCATGCGCTCAGGTTTGGGCAGGTTTTTCACCTCTTGTAAGGTGGTTTCGTCAAAACTCTTCAGTCCTTCCTTTCGAAGGGTGCGGTCCGGGTTGTGGCTCTTGTCCCTGTTCATACGCTCTTGGATCAAATCGACCAAGGAATCGCGCAACTCAGGTTGGTCGCCTAGGGTGCTGTAGAGTAGGTCAAGGGCTTCGGCCACCATCGCCTCCAAATCCAACCGGATGTCAAAATTATCCGTGAGCTGCAGGTCGCGCGTAAAGGTGCGCACAAGGCGATGGGTAAACTGATCAATGGTCCCTACCTGCAGCGTGCTGTAGTTGTGCAGCATGTGGTTCGCCGCTGCTTTGGCGCGCTGTTGCAATTCAGCGGGGCTGATCTTCAGTTCTTCCCAAATGGGCTTGAAAAAGTCGCTTTCTGAAGGTTTTTCCAGGGCGGTGAACTCAAGTAATTGGTTCAACAACCTCGCCTTCATCTCGTCCGCCGCATTATTGGTGAAGGTGATGGCTAGGATTTTTTGGTAGGCCTCGGGAAGTTGTGCCGGGCGAAGGGCGTTGAGCAAGATGTGCTGCACCAAAGAATAGGTCTTGCCTGAACCCGCGGAGGCGTTGAGGACAATGAAGTCCGAGCCAGCGGCTAAGGGGTTGGAAGTCTTTGGAGTGCTCATAGATTTCGGTAATGCGGGAATAAAGGGAAGTTAAAACCTTTGGGCCAATTTTGCCTTACCTTTATACCACAATATCAACATAAACTCACTACTTATGGCTTTTGAATTACCACAATTGAGCTATGCATACGATGCATTGGAGCCGCACATCGACGCGCGCACCATGGAGATTCACCACTCTAAGCACCACCAAGGATATACCAACAACTTGAACGCAGCTGTCGCCGGTACGGAAATGGAAGGCAAGAGCATCGAGGCGCTTTGCGCGGAGCATTCTGGTGTACCTGCAGTTCGCAACAACGGCGGGGGATATTTCAACCACTGCATGTTCTGGGAAGTGATGGGTCCTAATGGCGGTGGCGCACCGACAGGAGAATTGGCCGCAGCAATTGATGCTTCTTTTGGATCATTGGATGCCATGAAAGAGCAATTTGCCAAGGCTGCAGCCACTCGTTTCGGATCAGGTTGGGCGTGGTTGTGTGTGAACAACGGCACCCTAGAGATCTGCTCTTCTGCAAATCAAGATAACCCACTGATGCCAGGCGTAGGCTGTGGCGGATACCCTATTATGGGATTGGACGTGTGGGAGCACGCGTACTACTTGAACTACCAAAACCGTCGTCCAGATTACATCTCGGCGTTCTGGAACGTAGTGAATTGGGAAGCGGTAGCGAAGAACTTCGCGGCTGCGAAATAATTTTTGGCACCTGCCACAAAAAACCCCGGGCGCGGAGCGCCCGGGGTTTTTTTATATCCAATGATCCAGCCTTAGATCCGCTCCTCTACTGCCCGACGGGCTTTGTTGAGGTCAAAATAGAATCGGCCCCCGATGGCAAAATTTGTGACCAAAGAAGGTTCTGGAACCACGGCAATGCCTGGAGCAAATTCAAAAAACACATCAAAGGGGAAATTTGATACTTCATAGGCTACCCCAAGAGGAACTCGAGCATAGATTTGGTTGCCGGCGTTGTTGTAGCTCTTGAGGTGAATGCCTGCGCCATAGTAAAAGGGAATCTTGCCCTTTTCGGCGGTGATAAAATCGTAATTGTGTAGCAGGAAATCTACACCAATGTTAATGCCTTCTTTCCCATCAACAGTGCTATACCCCAGTGTATACTGGAAAGCCTCGCTGTTATTGTTGAACTTTTTGATGCTAAAACCACTGGGTTCGCCGAGGGCGAGACCGATGCCATAATGTCCTTTGTAGTCCTGCGCGGTTGCGGCGAAGGTTCCCAAGAATGCGATGACTAGAAGTGCTCTTTTCATGAGGGGGTATATGTGTTCAAGGTTAACTGTGTGCCGTCCCATTTGGCGTAGGTGTTCAAGGTAATCCAATCGCCTAGGACGAAATATTTGCTTTCAATTTTGGTGCCATCTTTTCTCTCTTGGGTTTGAAGGACCAATTCTTTCTCGTGGTGGCGGTGCCCATAAATAAACGCATCGAACCACTCTTTTTGAAGGACGGTTTGACTGTGTATAAGCTGTCGTTCCTTGTCTCCTTTGAAGGCATGGTCTTCCGGGCTTTGGCTGTTTCTCGAAGTGCGGGACATCCGCGCGGCAAAACCCACGCCGAAGTTTGGGTGCAGCCTTTTGTACGCCCAGATCGCGAGCGGGTTGGTGAAGAGTTTTTTCAGCGCCTTGTACTTGCGGTCGCCTGGCCCTAGCCCGTCGCCATGTGCAATGTAGTAGCGCAAAGAGGTGCCCGGCACATCCCACCGTAGGGGCTGATGGTGTATGGTAGCGCCCAATTCTTCGTTGAGGTAATCTCCCATCCACAAATCATGGTTGCCCACGAAAATGTGTAATTCCATGCCCTCGTCCACCATGTGTCCGAGCTGGCCGAGGAGGCGGGTGTGGCCACGTGGCACGACGTGCTCGTATTCAAACCAATAGTCGAACAAATCTCCGACAATGAAGAGTCGTTCGCACTGGTCCGAGATGCTGCGTAGGAAGCCGACCAAGTGTCGCTCACGCGCCTGGCTTTGGAGCACATCTGGGGCACCTAAATGCACATCGGAAATGAAATACGTATGGTTTTTCACGGTCGCTAAGGTACGTTATTTAAGGTATTGCGGCGCCATTGGCAGTTTGTGTTAAAATAATTTTTAGTTTTGCCTAAACTAAAATATAGCCTCAGTGAAAACTCATACGGAAAGTGAGGAGAATTACATCAAAGCCTTGTACCATTTAGGCGGCGACAATCCTGTGAGCAACGGGGATTTGGCGCAGCGTATCGGGGCTAAGGGCAGTTCTGTGACCCAAGCTGTAAAACGATTGAGCCAGAAGAATCTTGTAACGGTGGTGCCGTATAAGGGAGTACAACTCACCGAAGACGGGGTTTTATTGGCCAAATCCATCCTGCGCAAACACCGTTTATGGGAAACCTTCTTGGTGGATACCCTTGGGTTTGGCTGGGACCAAGTTCACCCGCTCGCCGAACAACTCGAGCATGTGCAGAGTGAGGAATTGGTCGAGCGATTGTCGGATTTTCTCGGCGCCCCGAAGCACGACCCGCACGGCGACCCCATCCCGCAGCCCAATGGCCAAATGCCCCCGGTCTTAGGCGAACCCCTCGGTGCCTTTGCAAAGGGCCATACCATTAAAGTAGTGCGCGTCGAAGATGCAGGTTCGGAGTTTTTTGACCAATTGGACGCCATGAACATCAACCTGGGCAACACCTACGACGTCGAAGCTATTTCGTCCTTTGATGCCAGCGTACAGCTCAAAGCGCCTTCGGGCCATACCATCTGGCTCAGCCACAGCATGTGCGCCAATATTTACGCCGTATCCGCATGAGAAAAGCCCTGCTGATCATATGGGGAGCCTTGGCCCTTTCCTGCCAACCGCAAGAAAGCGTGGACGTATTGTGCACCACCTCCATTGTGGCCGATGCCGCAAAACATCTTTTGCCGGAAGAAATCAAGGTGGAGTCCCTGATGCATTCAAATATCGACCCACACAGCTACAAACCAGTGGAGAGCGATGTGGCCAAGCTCAGCAATGCCCGCATCATCCTGCACAACGGCCTGCATTTGGAAGGAAAGATGGTGGAGATCTTGGAAAAATTGGGCACTCAAAAACCTGTACATGCGATGAGCAGCGCCCTTCAATCTCACGACCTTATTGAAGTAGGTCCCAACACGGATGACCCGCATATTTGGTTCGATTTACAACTCTGGGACCGCTGCGTAGGCGAACTCGCCATGTTTTTAATAGACCAATTTCCCGAGCACCGCCAAGCCATTGAGTGGAATACCATGGACTACTTCTCCGAGCTAGTCCAGGCCCACGACGAAATGATCCGCGCGTCCAATAAGGTCCCGGATTCCTTGCGCGCCATGGTTACCGCCCACGATGCCTTTTCGTATTTCGGTCGTGCCTATGGCATAGAGGTACACGGCCTTCAAGGCATCAGCACGGCTGCAGAGTTTGGCATCAATGACATGAGCACCTCGGCCCAATTCATCTTGGACCACCACCTCACCACCATCTTCGCCGAAACCTCGGTCAACCCAAAAAGTATTCAAGCCCTGCAAGAAGCTGTGGCACAAAAAGGCGGCCAGGTCACCATAGGCACCCCGCTCTACAGCGATGCCCTCGGCCCCCAAGGCACACCTGAAGCCACGCTATTAGGCGCTTTTCAACACAACACCAACGCGATTTTAAAATCATTCGAGTAATGGAAAAAAGTATAGAAGTACACAACCTCACCGTCAGCTACCACAGCAAACCCGTTTTGTGGGACGTGGATTTTGAGCTGCCAAAAGGCAAGATCATCGGTATCGTAGGACCCAATGGTTCTGGGAAAACCACCATGCTGAAAACGGTCATGGGCTTGATGAAACCCGATAGCGGCTACACGGAAATCTTCGGCCAACCCCTGGACAAAGTGCGCGAGCGCGTAAGCTACGTACCTCAGCGCGAGAGTGTGGATTGGGACTTCCCGGCGGATGTGATGGACGTTGTATTGATGGGGCGCTACCGTAAAAACAACCTCTTCAAACGCATTACCAAAGAAGACCGTCGCATTGCCACAGAGGCATTGGAAAAAGTGAACCTACTCGAGTTCGCCGACCGCCAGATTTCCCAATTATCCGGTGGACAGCAACAGCGCGTCTTCATCGCCCGCTCCCTCGCACAGCAAGCAGATATCTACTTGATGGACGAGCCGTTTGTAGGGGTGGATGCCGCCACTGAGGACGCCATTTTGAAGCTGCTCCGTGATATGAAAAACGAAGGCAAGACCGTGGTCATCGTACACCATGATCTACAGACCGCAAACGAGTACTTTGATTGGATTGTCTTGTTGAACACTCGATTAGTCGCGGCCGGGCCGAAGGAGCAAGTCTTCACCAAGGAATTATTGCAAGAGGCTTACGGGGGCCGATTAACCGTGCTCTCCAAACTAGGGGACCTCATCTCCGACACTGAATTCCCCCTCCGCGAACCAGATTTTAAAGAAGACCAACCGCAAGGCTAATGTTTGATCCCGTTTTCATAAAAGTACTCTTTGGCACCCTCTTGCTGGCTTCATCCTCAGCGGTAGTGGGCGCCTTTAGCTTTTTGAAAGGGGAAAGCCTCGTCGGCGATGCCATAGCCCACGCCCTCCTCCCAGGGGTGGTCCTAGCCTTCATCCTAGGGGACGGACGCCATCCGGGTTACCTCATCATCGGGGCGCTCATCGCTGGACTCATTGCGCATTACGGCATCGCCTTCATTGAACAGCGCACCAAACTCAAGAGCGATACCGCCGTGAGCCTAGTCCTTTCGACCTTCTTTGGTTTTGGGATTCTGCTCATGTCCTACGTGCAACGCACGGGTCAAGGCCAGCAAGCCGGCCTGGAGCGATTCCTCTTAGGCAAAGCCGCCGCCATCACCATGATGGACCTGTACGTATTCACCGGCCTCGCGCTATTGCTCTTGCTTGGGGTAGCACTCTTCTACAAGGGGTTCCAATTAATGACCTTCAACGAAGATTTCGCAGCCGCCATCGGCCTGCCTACAGGAGGGATCAGATTTGCCTTTACCGTACTCACTGTTTTGGCCGTAACCGTTGGCATTCAAGCCGTAGGCGTGGTGCTCATGGCCGCCTTATTAATCACCCCCTCAGCTGCCGCGCGCAGCTGGACCTCAAACCTGCCCCGCATGTTATTGCTGGCAGCACTTTTTGCTTCGGCCGCCGCTTTGGGAGGGACATTCATCAGCGCGGCGATGCCCAAAATGCCCACCGGCCCGTGGATTGTGTTGGTGCTCGGGTTTTTTGGATTCAGCTCGTTGATATTAGCGCCGGAAAAAGGCTGGCTCGCGCGTCGCAGACGCGCGGCATCGAACCGCAACAAAACACAACGGGAGAACTTATTGAAGCTGCTCTATGGCGCCGAGGAGCGCGCCGGAGAACCGGTGGCGATGACTGCCGGGGCCATGGTTGATGCCCGAGAGCAGCATTATGAGGGGCTGACCAAGACCTTGAGAAACTTGAAAAAGGAGTTTTTGGTGGTAGAGCGCGCCGATGGGTTTGCCCTGACAGATTTGGGTCGTATCGAAGGTCGCAGGGTGGTGCGCTTGCACCGATTATGGGAGCTTTATTTGACCGAGCGATTGGGCATGGCAGCCGACCACATTCACCCGCAAGCCGAAACCATGGAACACGTTATTACCCCTGAAATAGAAGCATTAATAGTTAAAGAATTGGGGAACCCAGAAGTGGATCCTCACCAAAGTCCTATTCCTTATGAAGAAGATTAGTATTTTGATGTTATTGGCCTCGTCGTTTTGGGGCATGGCGCAGGAGCGACCGCAGATGAATGATTTTGAAGCCTACGATGTTGAATTAACGCCAGTGTTTGTAGGGATGCCGGCCATCGCAACAGATAGACCGGATATTACCGAAAGCGCACAGATTACTCCAGTAGGTTGGTTTCAGTATGAAGGCGGGTATCAGTTTTCGCATGCTGAGGAAAGAATTTCCTTGACAAGCATCACGGATGCGCATCAAATAGAGGAAGTATTGCGCTTTGGAATCAATAGAAAATTCGAGGTGCGCGCCGTCATCAATGCGAACACCAAGCTCGTGGACATCGTGGATACTTGGAATGATCCATTCCGCACCACGGGAGTGAATCCGGTAACCATTGGCTTTAAGTACAACCTAATTGAAGAAACAGACCTCTTGCCGCAGACCACTTGGTTAAGCCACCTCACCTTGCCGTGGGTTGCCGGTGGCGATTACCGCGCACCATCACAGGGAAATGTGGTCTTTCATGAACAGCGACTCATGCTTGAAAAGGGATTGACACCCAGATTAGGCATTGCCAGCAATATTGGCGTTTCGGGAGGCCTTCAGGGCTCTAATGGCTTCATTAATGAAGGCATGTTCTCCTTAGCATTAGGCTATGATCTTGGCAATGACTACGGTGTGTATGCGGAGTATTTCAGCCATTGGTTCGTAGCGGGTAGCCAATTTTTTGCAACCCCATATTTCGACGGCGGGTTCACGAAACTGCTTTCGAACGACCTGCAACTCGACATTTATGCTGGGGTAGATTTAAGTCCTTACTTGGGCTCAAAACTCAACACCAGCGGATTCTTTTTCGGCACCGGGGTGAGTTACAGACTGCCGTTAGCCGCCTATTTAAAATAACAAGTGACGCCAACCCTAGCCATAGCATTGACCGCCATTTTCACCGCCATCTCCTGCGCGGTGTTGGGTGCGTTTCTCGTCCTTCGAAAGATGACCATGGTCGGCGATGCCATTTCACATGCGGTCCTGCCGGGCATCGCTATTGCCTACCTACTGAGCCAAAGCCGTGCCTCCTTGCCCATGTTTTTGGGCGCGGCCTTGGTAGGGGTGTTTGCCACAATTATTATTGAAATCCTAAGCAAGAAGTGGAAGGTTCAGAGCGATGCGAGTATTGGCATGACCTTTACCACGCTTTTTGCTTTGGGAGTGGTAATGATCACCTATTGGAGTGATAGGGTGGATTTAGACCAAGAATGTGTGCTCTATGGAGAGATTGCTTTTGTACCCTTCAATACCTGGACATTGGCGGGCCGGTCGATGGGGCCTATT
>JAURAE010000109.1 GCA_030829675.1 Schleiferiaceae bacterium | reverse complement strand
CACACTCAACGGATCGATCGCCGTTGCGCCGGTATTGATATCTGTATCAAACCGCTCAAAACCGTCAAGGTCGTCACGCATGATCACCTTAACGCCAGATTCTAGTCGAGTAGATTCTCCCCATTTCTTGGTATAATCTGCCAGGCCATTGAACTCCCACTGGTCACCGTAGCTGTGCGTGTTGTAGCGCATGGAAGGCGTTTTGCCTCCATTAACGCCAAGCGTATCCTGCTCAAAGTCCATGCGATCGTCACGCATCCCGTCGGTGTAGGACATACGAACGTTCAACGACTCGTCTTTCGACGGCTTCCAATCGTAGATGGCATCCACGCTGTTGTTCCAGCTGGTACCGTTTTCCTCAGAGTACTGGCCAATGGTGTAGGCACTAAAGGGCGTGGTCCAGTCTGTGATTTTATCCTCAAAACGCGGACGAAGCCCTTGGTTTAAGGTTCCCTGAAGGGTGAAGGTATGCTTGGTGCTTGGGGTCCAATCAAACCCCGCTTTAATGTTATTCCCGTTGCGTCCACCGAAACCCTCTGCCTCTTGATAGGTAGTGTAGGTACCGTCGGCGAGTTGGCTGATGCGGTTGGACCAATTCGTTCTTGGGTAACGCCCAGAGCTGTGTCCAGCGTTGAAGAAGTAGTTGATGTTGTCGTTTTTGTAATTGAGGTTTACCCCTGCGCGAACTCGGTCCGCACCCGACCACGAAGTGTTGACCGAACCGTTCAATCCTTGCAACGCGCTTTTCTTGAGCACGATGTTGATCATACCCGCCGTACCGTCTGGATCGTACTTCGCTGATGGATTCGTCATCACTTCTACTTTCTCGATGCTGTTCCCCGGCAAGGCCGCCAAAAGTGCGCTCAAATCCTCTCCGGTGAAGCGCGATGGACGTCCGTCGATCATTATACGTACTGCGCTAGAACCACGAAGGGTGATGTTCCCTTCAATATCAAGTTCAACGGACGGGATGTTTTCTAAGATGTCTGTAGCAGATCCGGTCTTGCTGAGGATGAGCTTCGACGGATCATAGACTTTTCGGTCTATTTCATTGGTCATGAATTGGCGTTCGGCCTCGACAGTAACCTCCTCAAGCTCGATACCAGAAGATACCAGAGCGACATTGCCGAGGTCTTGCTCGGTACCGTCGCGTCCTAAACGGATTTCTTGGGTTAAGGTTTTGTAGCCGACATAGGCAAATTCAACCGTGTTTGGTCCTAATGCGATGCCATCAATCATGAACTGACCCTTCTCATTCGACATGCCACCAGTGACCAAATCCTCGCTGAGCTTACTCACGACTTTGATCGCCGCGAAGGCCAACGGTTCTTGGGTTTCTGAATCTACTAGGGTGCCAGAAATCTTGCCAATCTTTGGCATTTTAGAAGGATCGAATCCCGCGCGACCGCCCGGTTGTTGGGCCATGGCAGGGATACTTATGCTAAGGAATAAGGTCACGAAGACCTTGAAAAGTTGGTTCGTCATGAGTTAGAGACGGGTATTTGGGTCAAAGGTTTAACCGAGTAGCAAAAACCATGCTTGAATCGGCCTCCCAAATATATAAGACTATAACCGCCTAAAATGTTGACAATGTGTGAAAATGCTAAACGATGCGGACACCGATAGAGTTGCGTACGCGAATGCGACGCAGCACCACCTCAATGAGCAGGAAGTTTAATGCTGCGAACAGTTCAAAGAACACCACGTGCATGTACGGGAACGATTCGCTTCTGATGACCAATGGGTTGTCTACGATCGGCGGCTCCATCAAGTACATGTAGTTCCCGCCGGTCAACAAGTTAACGCCAAGGGCTACCACCGCCATCAGCTGAATGCGACCGAAGTTTCGCAACCACGCCCCCTTCTGTAAAGGCTGTTGGTGCACGTAGATGATGTATAAGCCCACGGCGATGATGGACGCGTGGTTCACGTAGTAATCAAAAGCATAAATAGGATTGATCCCATGGGTGAATTCCGGGGTCAATAGGCTCTGTAATCCGCCAGCGATTCCTGTAAAGGTGACCAATTCCCCCATCCACTTCTTCCCCACCAAGAAATAACCGATAATGAGTAAACGAGAAAATCCACACATATGAATGGGCAGGCTGCCGCCCCAAGTGAATTCCCCACGACTCACAGACATGGAAGTCATCCCAACAAAAGCAAGGATCAAAACGAAAGCCCAGATACGCTCAAAGGCACGGCGACCTCGAATGCTGAGATTTCTCCCAAACCAAATTGGGAAAGTGATAATCAATAAGGATACTGCCCAACCAAACCAGTAGAGCAAGGAATCCGGAGTGAGTGCCACATGAAGTTCCATAGTACAAGTGTCTTTGTTCTCAACGGGTTGGGATTTTCGAATATAAAAAAAGGCGACCAAAATTGGCCGCCTTTCGCTAAAATAATGTCGCTTTTAAGACTAGTTGCTTCCTAATATCAAGGGCAAACCGTCGTCGCCACCGACGACAACCACCTTCGCATTTGGGCTCTCGGCCAAACGCAATGTGGCTTCAATTCCCTTGTCTCTTAACACTTTGTCTGTCAAAGACTGGCTCAAGATGCGGTTCGCTGCAGCCTTACCTTCTGCCTCAATACGCTGACGCTCGGCTTCTTTCTCAGCACGTGTCAAACGGAACTCGTACTCGAGTGCCACCTGCTCTTGCTCTAGCTTACGCTCGATTGCCTGCTTCAATTTATCCGGTAGACCTACGTCGCGAATCAATACCGCATCAAGCTCGATGTACTTCTCTTGAATACGTTCAGCGGCAAGATTGAAAATCTCAGTCTGAATGCTATCACGCTTAGAACTGTAAAGCTCTTCTGGTAAGTATTTACCAATAACCTCGCGCGTCGCAGAACGGATTTCAGGAATCACGATACGCTCATGGTAGTTCTCACCCACTTCATTGTGGAGGTAGCCTATTTTATCTTCGATAGGACGATAGCGGTAAGAAAGTTCGGCACGAATGGTCAAACCATTGGCACTCAATACTTCCATTACTGAGCGATCTTCTTGAATACGCGTGCTGTACACGAACATTCGGTTCCAGGGTGCGATAATTTTTAATCCTTGATCGTATACGCGATCTACTTTAAGACCTGCGACCAAATCGTATTGAACTCCGGCCTCACCAGATTCGATTTTCACGAAAAGTCGAGAACCGAAGAGTATGATGACCAGGAATAATCCAAAGGCTGGGATCAACCATTTAGGGAATGATGGATTCATAGTTTTTCATTGTATTAGTTACAGCAGTAAGGTAGCAAAAAGTGGTCCAACGGCGAAGGCTTGCCATCGTGTCATGAAAATTGGTGGACGTTCACATTTTTGGCTGATTTGGGTCCAATTTTGTCCATTTTTCATCCATTTTGACACAAAAATCGACCAAATACCACATTTTTTAGCACTTTTCCGCTCCCTAAGCAAAGAGCTCACTCAGCACCTCCAAGCTCTTGAAAGTCCCAAAACCGTCGAGATGGATGTTCATGAAGCGCTCCAAACCCTCCAATAACGAACGGCGACCGGCCTTTGGAATGTGGAGCGGCCCCTCGAAATTCCACGCCAACGCATCTCGTAAATATTGACTAGTGGCGGCATCTAAAAAGGGATGAAGGACCGACGGCTCGGAAAGAAAGGCGCCTTCTTGAAGGTCAAAAAAAAGGTCTCCAGTCATTGGCTTTATCTCCGGACCAAAGCCTAAATATTCCGTAAGTTTTGCCCATATCGCCAGGTGAAAAGCTGCAGGCAATTCGTTCAATGTGTCTAGGGCCAAACATGCACCGCGGACAAATTCAAACTTCGACTCATTGGCCTCTTCCTCGCGAAGGCTTTTCGTAAACAACTCGGCCAGAAACAGCGCTATCGCATTGCGCACCGGATCATAAGGAATGGCCGTATAGGTCAGGTCCATCTTCGCCTCCTTAATGCGCTCGAGCTTGCCCTCTCCTTTATG
>JAURAE010000108.1 GCA_030829675.1 Schleiferiaceae bacterium | reverse complement strand
TGGGGCCAATTCTTTTTTCTTGTCAAACTAATTTTCTCTATATATTTGCCCTCCCAATTGCTGCGGATGTGGTGAAATTGGTAGACACGCTAGTTTTAGGCACTAGTGCTCCGGCGTGAAGGTTCGAGTCCTTTCATCCGCACAAGTAAATCCCGACCAGGAAACTGGTCGGGATTTTTTGTTTCCACACCGAACAAAGCTTGCTTTAGTGAGGGGTGGAAACAAAAAAGCCGAACCATGCGGAGCATGGAGGGATTTACTTGAATGCAACCCCACAGAGGTCCGCTACCCTGCGAAGCACGGGTAGCAATCCTTGATTGAGAGATGGGAAACGCTCCATGCGGAGCATGGAGGGATTTACTTGAATGCAACCCCACAGAGGTCCGCCAATCTTTTGCGCTAGCAAAAGTTGGCAATCCTTTCTACCACGACTTATTGATTGAGAGATGGGAAACGCTCCATGCGCAGCATGGAGGGATTCACTTGGATGCAACCCCACAGAGGTCCGCCAATCTTTTGCGCTAGCAAAAGTTGGCAATCCTGATTACCAAAACGTAATGGTTTAATGGTCAAAAAGCTCCACTAGAGGATTACGTCACAAAGTGAAATCCTTTCCAACAGAAGCCCTAGTCAGGACTTCACTCGCAGTTAATTATCGTAATCAAACTCCTCAACGACCGGATCGAGGCCTTCAGGCTTATCACATAATTGGTCATACATCTCAAACTGCACGAGAATCATCCAAGGAATGATGACCAAGAATCCGATGAAGAGGGTGAGCACCCCAAGTACTATGGCAATAATTACCATCATCAAGGCCAGCACGAAGATGCGGAAGAAGTTGCTCCAGGCACGTGGAAAGCTCCACTTCAAGGCTTCCATGGCTCCTTCTCCGTCAAGCGAAGCGCGGTAGGTGGCAAACATGAATCCAACGCCAAACACCACCTGAATCAAGGTCACCATCGCGATAATCCCCATGTTATCCATGTACAACTCCTGCATGTCTTCAGCCATCATTTGTAATTCATCCAAATTCGAGAAGTCTAACCCACTTGAGGCCACTGCTAAGAATTCTGATGGCATGAAGAAAGAACCTAATTGGCCCAAAACAGAAGTAATGACCACCACCCCGAACAATTCCTTTTGATTCACGCGAAGTGCATTGAAGAAATCACCGAAGTTTACCCCTGCACCTAGCTCATCTTTACGAGCCACGTGCGAGAATCCCATCGTCAAGAACATCGTACCCGCGCCTAAAACAATAGCCATGAGCAACGCCACGAGACGCTCCCCTAAAAGAGCGAACATTCCCCCCATGCCTGAAGCGACGGTGCTGATTAATAAGGTTGCAATGAACCAAACAATAGTGAACGCGGTATACATACCTGCGTTGTTTTTATAGCGTACCCACCCGGCTTGGAGGGCGTAGAAAGGATCGATTTTCTTCATGAGAATGCGGTTTACAGTTCGTAATTTGCGGAAAATTACAACTCAAGTTGAAAGTATACCACTCCCTAGCTGATTTTAATACACTAGACTGTGCCGTGGCCACCACGGGTACTTTTGACGGTGTTCATTTGGGGCACAAGAAGATTTTGGGCCAATTAGTCCAAACCGCCCATAAAGTCGGCGGCGAGAGTGTGCTTCTAACCTTTTCCCCGCACCCGCGCTTGGTGTTGCAGCCAGATGTAGAGCTCAAACTATTGACAAGCTTGGAGGAAAAAATTGGGCTGCTTGAGCAAACCGGACTCGACCATTTGATCATTCATCCCTTTACCAAAGAATTCTCCCGTACGCCTTCCTTGGAGTTTGTCCGTGAGATTTTGGTGAATCAGATTGGCGTCAAACAATTGGTCATCGGATACGACCACCACTTCGGTCGCAATCGCGAAGGCAGCTTCGACCATTTGAAAGAATTTGGCCCTATCTACGGCTTTGAAGTCGAGGAAATCCCGGCACTCGATATTGACGCGGTCAACATCAGCAGCACGAAAATACGCGCCGCATTGACCGAAGGCAATGTAGAACTAGCCGCCACGTATTTAGGCCACCCCTACATTATCGGTGGAGAAGTCATCAAAGGCGACCAGATCGGCCGTACCATCGGCTTTCCCACCGCCAACCTCGACATCAACTTCCAACATAAGCTCATACCTGCGGACGGTGTATATGCCGGCTATGTCCGCTTGAACGGCAAGCACCATAAGGCCATGGCCAACATCGGGCGACGCCCTACCGTGGGGAGCACCAGACGTTCGGTGGAAATTCACCTGCTCGATTTTGACGGAGATCTCTACGGACAACACTTACATTTTGCCGTAGGCCATCGCCTTAGAGACGTTTTAAACTTCAACGGCCTCGACGCCTTAAAAGTGCAACTTGCTCTCGATAAAGAAGATGCTTTGTCGAAGCTGGCATAAATATTGACATCTTTGTACGACCTAATTGAAATAACAATGAAAAAAATCGCATTCTTCGTCGCAGCAGCAGCTTTGCTTGCTTCATGTACTAAATGGGAAAACAAAAGCACTGAGTTCAAAGTAACTGGTGTTTGGACCGGTATCAACCAACAGGTGAATATCCAGGCTCTTCCTTTCTTGGATTCTACTAGCACTCAAAGCACCACTATGATGGAGGCAAACTTCATGGATAACGGTGGATTGACTATTGACTCTGCAGGTACGCGTTTGGACTCACTAGGATGGGCCATTAAGAATGATACCATACTTACTTTGAAGAATATTGATTTAGGATTGGGCCTTCCAGGTGCTGGTGGCACCACTGCAAATCTTGATTTTGTGATCAAGACCTTGGAACAAGATGCCTTTACCTTCAGAATGGATACGTCTTTGACTGTAACCGTTCCAGGTGTGCCAATTCCACTCACCTTCGAAATCGCACAAATCCAACGTTGGGGCAAATAATCCCGACCGAACAAATACAGAAAAGCCCGCTTCGAGCGGGCTTTTTTTATGCCAATTTGCGCCAGAGTGCGCTGTTGAGATTTTCAATTTTCTTAGTGTCCAGCGACCAATAATCGCCAAAGCCCAGCCGTGCTTCCACACTTCCTTCTCGTGCCGCAATTTTCGTTCTCGCCGTGCAATGGTACGAACGGATCCCCGCAGCCCAAAGGTCATCGACCACCGCTGCACTCACGCCCGAACCGGCCTGAATATGAATCCGACCCGCCGCTTGATCACAAAGGTCCTTGAGCGCGGGTAGACCCTCAGCCGCAGTCGGCGCAAACCCACTGGTCAAGATTCGCTCCACACCCAATTCGACCAACAACTCCATCGCCGTTTCAGGACGTGCGCAGGCATCAAAAGCGCGGTGAAAAGTCATGGCGAGACCGTAATCCTGAGAGAATTGGGCCACTAATTCCACAAAATCCGCATCGATATTTCGACCGCCGTCCAAGGCGCCGAAAACAATGCCAGATGCACCGTAATCGCTAAGGATCTTGAGCTCCTCAAGCATCATGTGCTTCTCCAACCTGTTGTAGGTAAAGTCCCCGGCACGAGGCCTGAGCATCACATACACAGGTAAATCACTCACATCTACCGCCATCTCAATCTGGGCCGCCGACGGCGTCAATCCGCCTTCCGCCAAATTGCTACACAGCTCGATGCGGTGCACGCCTAAATCAATGAGTTGCGCCGCATGGCCCGGCTCCTCAATGGCTATCTCTATTTCAAAGTGGTCGCCCATAAATCTGTACTTCGTCCAAGAAATGCCACACACGTTCGCCCGCAGAAGGGTGGTTGTCCGGCAATACCTCGGTGTTTGGAATCATAAAGTCAATGGTTTGGGTCGCCGGGAAACCTCCCTCAGGCGCCAAGACCATGGTTTCAATAAAGGTGCCTTCCTCAGAAGTGGAGCTCGTACGCTCCCACTCGTAGCGGCTGATTTGGTCTTCACTTTCATATACGTCGGTGATGACCTTTTCTGGAATAAGAATCCAGCTTAACCGGCTCTGCAGGAAGTTGATCTTAATGGAATCAATACTATAGGGTTGGTCCCAGCCGAAGTGACCGCTG
>JAURAE010000107.1 GCA_030829675.1 Schleiferiaceae bacterium | reverse complement strand
CAAGCGGCCTTTGATAAAAAGATGAATGCGAAGCGCGAACGCGACCACGACCGCCACCACGGTAATGAAAAGCTGAAATAATTAGCCGCCAATCAAGATGGAGGTCATGGACAAGGCCCCAGCTAAATAACTGTCGTTGAAGAAGGAAATATTTTCATCCTCACCACGTAATGCAGTCGAGTAGAGCATCGGCAAATAATGTTCTGGTGTAGGAATGGCATTCTGGAATGCCTTGCCACCTTTGGAGTAATTGGCCAATCCTTCCAAATCGTTCGATACAATCATGGCTTTCATTCGGGCATTCGCCTCTTGAGCCCAATCAAATCCAAAAGAGTCGTTCAATCTATCCCACGCGACCATTCTCAGATTGTGAACCATATTTCCGCTTCCGACAATAAGTACTCCTCTCTTGCGCAATGCCTCCAACTCTTTTGCCAAGGCAATATGCTCGGCTGGGGTTTTGTAACGATTCAAACTCATTTGGACCACCGGGACATCAGCATCCGGATACATGTGTTTAATCACACTCCATGCACCATGATCTAGTCCCCAATGCTGGTCAAGTTCACAGTCTTGGAGTAATTCTTTTGTCATCCGGGCCAAATCTGGACAGCCTGGCGCGGGATACTGCACTTCGTACAAAGCCGGCGGAAACCCACCAAAATCATGGATAGTCTTGGGCATTTCCATCGCAGTAACCTTAGTGCCGTAGGTTTCCCAATGCGCAGATATACAAAGAATCGCCTTGGGCTTTTGCAATCGTTTCCCTACATCTCGAAAGCCCTTGACAAAGACGTTTTCCTCAATGGCATTCATGGGACTTCCATGTCCTAGAAAAAGGACGGGCATTTTTGCATCCGTCTCTTTACCTAAATGTGATAAGTCCCTTAATTCCACTATCTAAATCTAAACTCAAATCCCATACTTACCCAACGACCCGGCTGGATTACATTCCCGCGATCGTAGTATTGTGTATCAAAAGCGTTGTTGATGTTGACGAATGCCTGGAATGGGAACTGGCGCTTAAACAAACCAGCCGCAGGAGCGTAGTAGACCTTTAAATCAAGCAGTGCAAAAGGGCGGTAGTCTACTTCGGTTCCACCACTATAGTAGGTGCCCATACGATCTTGTAGGGTCAAAGCGTAATTCGAGAAGAAGCCCATGCCTAGTTTTTGGGTGGCACGCGCCGTAATCTTGGCCTGTAAGTAATCTAAAACATAGAGGCTCACAAAGTCAACCTCTGGGCTTACCCCTTTCATAAAAGCCGCCTGAACCGAGGCGCGTCTAAGCATCTGCTTTCTCTTTTGCGCGGTGTAGCTCATACCTCCCTCCACTCCGGTTAGGGCAAGAGCGGTGATGTTCGAAGCATAAGCAATAGCATCATTAGGGTAGGTTACCCAATCAATCAAATCTTTGGATCGTCTATGGAATAAGGCACCATTAACATATAGGTCGCCCAATTTTGCTTTATACCCTGCCTCATAATTCCAAGCAGTCTCAGGCTTTAGATCGATAGATCCTTGAGCACCCCCACGGTTGTAATACAAATCAGTATAGGTAGGATATCGCATGGATCTATTAACAGTAGCGTAGAGTGAAGATGTTTTGCTTAAACGGTACAATAGATCCGCTGATGGTGCGAAGAAGTAGGAAGAATCCTGAGAAGGACCATCGTGATAATTCAACATCCCGCCTGCACGAATTTGATACCTGCCTCTGGTGAACTTATGCTCAGCAAACCATGAAAAATCGTAGGTAGAGGCACCCTTATCCATGGTATACCCTTCCCAACCCGGCACCAGGTATGTATCACCAAAGTCTCCTCCTAGTACGTTAGAATATATCTCATCATAGCGTTGGTTGATACCGAAACTGGTCTCGTTCTCAACGTTCCAACGGTGGCTCAAGCGCGTGTTCAGGTTAAATACCAAGGTCTGGTGAAAATTAGGTCCACCGTACCAAGAAGCAGCACTATCACCGTCCGCCGCTCTGTAATACCTGCCCGAAGCAAGTTTATCATAGGCAACTTCACTGGCATCAAATCCACCCAAACCGGCTGTCTCACGATAAAGCTCAAAGCGGTCCGTCCCCGTAACAAAGTTCATGTCGAAGCTAAAATCCGTTTTCTGCCCGATTGTTTCATCCAAGCCAAAGGCAAATACTCGTGTTGATGTGGCTTCAAATTGATCTGGAAATGACGTCGTATAATAGTTCTGCGCACCAAAAGCCTTCTGATTTTCCGCGTAAAAAATAGAGAGCGTACCTTCTTCTTTTCCCAAGGTGTAATCGCGAGATAAATTCACGATGAATTTTTGACTCTCAAAGTCCGTATTGGAGATATACCCAGAGGTTTGCTGGGATTGTTGGCCGAATTGGACCCCCCACTTTCCTAATTTTTTACCGATATAAAAACTACTGTTGACTAAATCATGCTTGCCCGTAGAAAGCGAATAACCGGCATTTAGTTTTTTAGGAGCCGATTTCAATATGATGTTCACCACACCCGTCATCGCACCAATGCCCTGCGCACTCGTTGCGCCGCCGTGTACCACTTCAATT
This sequence comes from Schleiferiaceae bacterium, assembly GCA_030829675.1. Lineage (GTDB taxonomy): Bacteria > Bacteroidota > Bacteroidia > Flavobacteriales > Schleiferiaceae > UBA10364. The sequence goes on along the minus strand of JAURAE010000107.1, from coordinate 1,530 downwards.
CGCTCAATCATGGCCAGCGGAACGGGCAAATTCATGTTATGGTGTCCCGTCTGCGGGTTATTCATTCGAACGCCATTGACCAGCACCAAGGTCTGATCGAAGGTCCCACCACGTACTCCAAGATCTCCCTGAACATCTAATGGACCTCGTTGGCGCATATCCATGCCAGCCACATATTCCAGTAGTTCATTGATATTCACAACGGGCAGTTCCTGAATCTCTTTAGCCGTCAAGATGGTGATTTGCTTGGTCGCCGATGCATAGGTATCCTTCCCGAGAGAGGCGCTCACCGGCACTTCATTCAATTCAATAGGCTTGTCTTTCTTTGCAACGATGCCACGAAAACCAGTGCGTTGTCCAAATTCTTGCGCATAGCCAACCACGGAAACAACCATGCTTAATGCGAACAAAATCTTCTTCATATTCTGAGGTGTGTTGAGGGCCCAAGTTATAACGCAAGGCACCGGGACTCCCATATAAACCAAAAAAAATCCCCACAGATTTAACTGTGGGGATTCTCGAATTTATTCTTGTCTCATTTAACTAGCGAGCACTGAGATCATGTTGTTCTTGCATTCTAGAACACCGCCTTTCACATCTACTGTGCAAAGCTTGTCGTCCGTAGTGTCAAGAATAACCTGAGAACTCAAATGATCGAGTGTCTTGGTATCGTCAGCGACATAAATCTTCACTGTACCCTCGCGCAAGCTAGAGATGATAGGTGCGTGATCTTTCAAGATCTGGAACAACCCATCCTTGCCTGGCAGCTGTACTGAGCTGACCTGTCCTTTGAACAATACCTCTTCAGGTGTGATGATTTCTAAATACATAATCAGTTTGATTAAGCTTCAGCCAGCATCTTCTCACCAGCTTCGATAACTTCTTCGATGGTACCTTTCAAGTTGAAGGCAGCTTCTGGATAACGATCCAATTCACCGTCCAAAATCATATTGAAGCCTTTGATGGTATCCTTGATATCCACCAACACCCCTTGCAAACCAGTGAACTGCTCTGCAACGTGGAAAGGCTGAGATAGGAAACGTGCTACACGACGGGCGCGAGACACACCAATTTATCGTCCTCAGACAATTCTTCCATACCAAGGATGGCAATGATGTCTTGTAATTCTTTGTAACGCTGCAATGTTTCTTTTACGCGTTGAGCTGTATCGTAGTGCTCTTTACCTACGATGTCCGCAGTCAAAATACGAGAAGTAGAATCTAGTGGATCAACTGCAGGGTAGATACCTTGCTCGGCGATTTTACGTGACAATACCGTTGTTGCATCCAAGTGAGCAAATGTTGTTGCAGGAGCCGGATCTGTAAGGTCATCCGCAGGTACATATACCGCTTGAACCGAAGTAATAGAACCGTTCTTAGTAGAAGTAATACGCTCTTGCATCGCACCCATCTCAGAGGCTAAGGTTGGCTGGTAACCTACCGCAGAAGGCATACGACCTAGAAGTGCCGATACCTCTGAACCTGCTTGCGTGAAACGGAAGATGTTATCAACGAAGAAAAGGATGTCTTT
>JAURAE010000106.1 GCA_030829675.1 Schleiferiaceae bacterium | reverse complement strand
TGTGAATCCTTCCCACAGCTGGAATTCCAACCACCAGATCGGTCGTGCCATTTTGTTTGAACTCTCGCGCCACAGTGACCATCACTACCTGCCTCACAAGGATTATGTGGAGCTCGACCACCACGACAACAGCCCCCAGCTGCCGACCGGATATCCGGGCATGATGCTCATTAGCCTCATTCCTCCGCTCTACTTCCATTTGGTGCACAAGCGGATTTCTTAAAGCCATTATGAACCTTGAGTTCCGCTCGTGGTTACTACTAAAAAGCACCTAACCATGAAGAAACTTTTGTTCGCCTTGAGCATCGTGATCCTGGCGCAATCTTGTGAAACAGGCACCCCTACTTTTTGTAACGACGGTATTCAGAACGGAAATGAATTGGGCATTGATTGTGGCGGGGATTGTCCGCCCTGTGCCTCATACACTGTGGAGGGACACGCGCAAAAGGGCCCTTTCCTAAACGGTAGTTCGGTGCTTCTGAGTGTGCTGGACAGCAACTTAAACCAATTGGGCACCTCATACACCGCACAAATCTTAGACAATTCCGGGTACTTCCTTTTTGGATCAACCAATCTTGCCTCTCCATATGTCGCCTTGCGCGCCGACGGATTTTACTTCAACGAGGTATGCGGTTCTCCTAGTAATGCACAAATTACCCTGAACGCTGTCGCCAACGTAAACTCAGTGCCTGCGGTCAATGTCAATACCCTCACTCACCTAGAAAAAGCCCGCGTCGAATACCTCGTGAGCAATGGCAGCACCTTTGCACAAGCCAAGCAGCAAGCCCTGCAAGAGGTCTTGAACATCTTCAACATCGACCCGTCCATCAACATCGCCTCTGCGGAACTCTTGAGCATTGCCAGCTCCAGTGCTGCAGACGGAGTCCTCATCGCCATTACCTCGATCCTTCAGGGATACCGCAGCGAGAGTGAATTTTCAGACTTGATGGCCAATCTTGTGACGGACTTGCGCACGGACGGTGTGTTGAACAGCACTATCCTAGCCTCGGAATTAATTTCTCACGCCAAGCTTCTCGATACCACGGCCATTCGCCAAAACATCATCGACCGCTATGCCGCGATGGGCATTACCGTGAACGTACCGAACTTCGGCGAGCACATTCAGAATTACATCGACAACACCACCCATCAAGCCCAAAGCACGGTCATCGACTATCCTGAAACCGGGTTGAACGGATTGAACCTGCTCAACACCACAGATAGCGTTTTCTCAGAGTGGGACTTTCACAGTTTGGTGGCAAACAGACCGAACGATTGCCTTTCCTTAAAAGTGGTGTTGACAAAGCTTTCAGGAAACTGTCAATACGGTTGCGCCTTCTATTCGGTATCCAGCGTGCAGAACTGGAACATCAGCAGCTTTAACCAAAGTACCTTGACCCAAACATTCATTAGTACGGGTTTAGAAACAGATCTGGCCTTAGGGTTTGAATACGGCATATACAGGTTTGAAATGTACATCAACGACGAAACTACCCCTAGCCGAATCAAAACATTCCAGGTCAATTAAGCTTTTGCAAGGCCCTGTACCTGTTGTGTATGGCCAACATCAGCACCCCAAATCCAACGCCTAGGATGATCAAGGCTTGACTCAACAAGCCTTCACCAGTGAAACTCAACTTCAGTAGGACGGTTGAAATCACAAAGCTCGAGTTGCGAATGATGACCGGGAAGTTGTCTGTATAAAGCAGAGAGAAGAGCAAAATCAATACATCCGAGATAATGAGGAAGTTGTAGAACTGCTCGAAGAAGATGTCGTTGACGGCAATCATATTGGCAGAATCAATGTGCTGGAAGGTCGGGATGACCCATTCGATAAAGCTCTGCAATCCCAGTACGATGAAGACCACAAAAAGGCCTAATGAGAGGTAGTGCTTGGCTTTGACGAACTGTTTTAATTGGGGGCCAATTTCCTCCTCTTCCATTGCTTCAAAGTCCGCATAACGATAGGTTCCACTGAGTTTGTAAAAGGAGAAAATCATCAAAAAGACTGCAATTACGGATAGGATATCTACCCCAAATTCGAGGTTGTGCATCGTCTGCCAATTGGACACACCTAGATCCAATACCGCCATATCCTTAAAGAGCCCACGAATCAAGATCAGTGCGATTACCTCGTATTGCTTCGCGATATATAAAGTGGTGCTTCGGCGCAGGTAATAAATCATCAAATACGCCTCGTAGACCAGGAGAATAGAGAAAGGCGTGTAGATCGCGCTAATGGGATCCGCTAGCAATCGAGCCTCCATTCCACCCGGGATATATTGGCGCAGCAAGTGCAAGAGCAAGTGAATCACAAAACTGGAAATGGCCACGTAGAGTGCGTATTTCCCGAGACTTTTGCGAAAGTTGTACGTGAAGACTGGTATGTTCATAAGGCCATTGTAACCAATTAATTCCTAGAACATTAACGCTTTAATCACGCTAAAGTTTATTCTTATGGGTAAACCGGCTGAGCATCGTACCTTCGCGGCAAAATTCAACGACCATGCTGAACGTAAATAATGTCACCCTTCAATTTGGGAAGCGTGTCCTTTTCGAAGACGTCAACATAAAATTCCATGGCGAGCGCTGTTATGGACTTATTGGTGCTAATGGCGCCGGTAAATCTACCTTCCTCAAAATCTTGAGTGGCGAGGTAAGCCCAAACACGGGTAATGTATCACTCGAGCCGGGCAAGCGTATGTCCGTTCTCTCACAGAACCACTTTGCGTTTGATGAGGAAACGGTATTGAACACCGTGATTCAAGGCAACAAGCCCTTGTGGGATTTGATGCAACAGAAGGATGCGATTTACATGAAGCCGGATTTCAGTGAGGAAGACGGCCTTTTGGCAGCGGACCTCGAGGTGAAATTTGAAGAAATGGACGGATGGAATGCTGAAAGCGATGCAGCCAACTTGTTAAGCGGCCTGGGCATTCACGCCGATGAGCACTACAGCCTGATGAAGGACCTCGAAGGCTCGAAGAAGGTACGTGTGCTTCTCGCCCAAGCTTTGTTTGGTAATCCGGACATCCTCATCCTCGATGAGCCTACCAACGATTTGGACCTGAAGACCATCTCTTGGTTGGAGGATTTCTTGATCGACTTCAGAAACACCGTGATCGTCGTCAGCCACGACCGTCACTTCCTCGATACCGTTTGTACGCACATTGCAGATATCGACTTCAAACGCATCAAGCAATACACCGGGAACTACAGCTTCTGGTACGAGAGCTCGCAGTTGGCCCTTCGCCAGCGCCAATCGGCTAACAAGAAAGCTGAAGACAAGCGCAAGGAATTGCAAGAATTTATCGCGCGCTTTTCTGCCAATGCATCCAAGAGCAAGCAGGCTACCTCTCGAAAGAAGATGTTGGATAAGATCAATATCGATGAGATTCAGGCCTCTTCGCGCATGTACCCGGCCATTATTTTTGACCAATTACGCGAAGCAGGGGACCAAATCCTCGAAGTGGAAGGATTGGCTGCACACGATGATTCAGGCGACCTCTTGTTCCAAAACTTGAGCTTTAAAATGAACCGCGGCGATAAGATTGCCCTTTTGGCGGACGACCACCGTGCCCTGACTGCCTTCTACGAGATCATCTCCGGAAACAAGCAGCCAAGTGCCGGAACCTTCGCCTTCGGACAAACCATCAAGCACGCCTACCTACCGAACGAAAACGCGGAATTCTTCGAGACCGACGACAACTTGATGGATTGGTTGCGCGAATTCTCTCCGGAAAATAAAGACGAGGTGTTCGTACGAGGATTCTTGGGTAAGATGCTCTTCTCTGGGGAAGAAGTATTTAAAAGTGCCAAAGTCCTCTCTGGGGGTGAGAAGGTACGCTGTATGCTAAGCCGCATGATGCTCCAGCAAGCCAATCTCTTGTTCTTGGACGAGCCTACTAACCACTTGGATCTTGAAAGTATCCAAGCGCTGAACAACGGAATGCGTGATTTCAAGGGCTCTATGGTCTTCAGTTCGCATGACCACACCATCAACCAAACGGTAGCAAACCGCGTCGTGGAGATCTTCCCGCACGGGAATTTAGACAAGTTGATGGAGTACGACCAATTCATTGCTGATCCTAAAATCGCCGAACAACGGCAACAAATGAGCGGCCGCTAGTTCGCTCGCCACTCACACATTGAAGGCACTCGTTCGCGGGTGCCTTTTTTTGTTTTGCTCAGTTACATTTGGGAATT
>JAURAE010000105.1 GCA_030829675.1 Schleiferiaceae bacterium | reverse complement strand
ACTGCTCTGCATCTGGCTGTGGTAACCCGCACCGGTAAACAGTTTGTTGTTCTTATCCAGATCGTAGTTCAATCCTAGTCGCGGCTCGAGCGGGCTCAAAGAATTGCTGTTAATGGTGGAATACAGTGCGGTCAATCCGGCCGTCATGGTCAAATCATCCGTCAATCTATTCTTGTAGCTGATAAACGGTTGAACGATGGCATAACCGTCTGTTGAAGAAGTACCCGCTGAGGTACCCCACGGGAATTCCCAATCTGAAATCACCCCTGTGAGTCCATTCACAATACGTGTGGAATCTAAATAGTCCACCATTACGTAATCCACGTTCACCCCGGCTTTCAAGCTTTGACGAGCGTCGATCTTTTTTGTGTAGTGGCTGTAACCGTGAATCTTGGTTTCGTAATACCAGTAATTAAGGATTTTCGGAGAAGAATCTACGCGCCAGCGCAACTCATCTACATTCGAAGAATCTACACTTCTAAATACCTTGTTGTTTAAGGCATGGATGGCAGAACGTGAAACGGCAGCACCGCTTTTAACATAGCTGTTCGGTGAGAGGCGTTTGTTGTACGTTGCTCCGACTACTCCCATGTGGGTATCGAAGTACTGATCGCGGTCGACGGAACCGTACCCTTCAAAATCACCTGTGATGATATCGCCATCTGTACCCGTGATATCAATGACAAGGTTAGAAGTACCGCCCATTCCCCAGATGCTCAGTTTTGAGCCGTCCTTTTGAGGGAAGCTGAAACGGAATGCACCATCGGCATAATTTGGAATCGCCGTGGTACCTAATGGAATACCAAGCGTAGTAGCCATGCTAAGGGTGGAGTAACGGCCTAGGATGAGGTAAGAAGGTGCATTAGGCTTCTCCTCGCCTAACCTTCCCTCTGCCATTAATTCTACCCCAAGAAGACCGAACTGGAAGCTTCCTTCAAACGGCGTTGCGTTATTACCGTCACGCATTTCCAGGTCGAAAACCCCGGCGATGGCATTGCCGTATTCGCCTGGCCAAGCACCAGTGTAGAAATCACCGCTTTGGATGTATTTGTTGTTCAAGATGGTTACGGGTCCCCCCCCGGTACCTGGAATGGCGAAGTGGTTGGGGTTTGGAATATTGATGCCTTCGAATCTGTACAAGATACCGGCCGGAGTATTTCCACGGACGACGATATCATTGCGTGAATCGTCAGAACCCTGTACCCCAGCAAAATTTGTCGCCATACGTGCGGGCTCTCCACGAGAACCTGCATAGAGGTTGGTTTCTTCCACCGAGAATTTACGGGCACTGACCACGGCCATCTCGTTTTTCACATCTCCACGAGGTGTGGCGACAACATCTACTTCGTCAAGCTTCACGGTGCTTTCGGTCAGTTCTAATCGGATTACGGCTTGTTTGGCGGAGTTGAGTTCTACGACCGAGCTCTTGGGCTCATATCCGAAGAGCTGCACGGCGACGACTTTGCGGCCTATTTCTACTTCGACAGAGAATTGGCCATATTCATCGGAAAAGGCCTGTTGATTATCACAAATGACCATGGCATCGGCCAATGGAAATTTAGATTCGGCGTCCACGACCGTCCCACGAATGGTTTGTGTCAAGGTTTGCGCATTCGTGGTTCCTGCTAGGAGCAAGAAGAAAAAGAGCACATGGCGTTTCATACAAATTGATTTTGTTGAACTACAATTTAAGGCAAGTTCACGCGCGCTCTGCTCCTCAGGAAATGAAGTTTTTGAGAAGTTTTGCGTGTTTTAAAGTGAAAAAGGGCCTTGAAAATAATTTCCTGGTTCAGAAATGAGATTTTATAATCCCAAGACAGCCACAGAGGAAGGACGCTTCAAGAGCCAGCCGGTAAGACTTCGGCGAGATTTGTGGGCGATGAGGACCTCGTGAAGGACTCGGTCACTGCGAAAAAGGACGGCGCGGTTGTAGCGTGGCTCCACAATGGCGGGTCGATCGCCGTGGATTTTAAGTTCGCCGCCGTCGCCGGGTTGCCAGTTTGTGTTGAGATAGATGACCAAGCTGAGCTGACGGTTATCGCGATGGTCAAACTGGTCAAGATGCGCTTTGTAGAAGGCCCCGGGAGGGTATTTAGCCAAATGAAATTCATAGCCCAACAAGCTGATGTACATGGCGCGCCCCACAGCCAAACGTAAATCGTCGATGCCGGTGAAGAAAGGCTCTAGATCGAGGTCTCGTTCGCGGTCCAGCCAGTGGACGTAATCACTGCGGATTTCGGAGATGCGTTGTTCTTCTGATGCGTGACCAATTTTTGCCGCATGCAACCGATCCTCCGCTTCTACAGCATCGAAGGTCGCCTCTATCCTATCCAGGACATCTTGTGGGAGGAATGAATCAATGATGGCATAATCATCTGCTGCGAGCCGGTCCAGTACGCTGTCCCAGTGCTCTCCCTTCAACGAAGGCCACATGTGCTAATAGAACTCGGAAAACTTGGATTTGCCTTTGGCATATACCTGCCAGACCATACTGCCAGAATACGTGCCGGTGAGGGCACTTAGCTTTTTAAACGGATGCTTGGCCGTAGCGGCCCGCGCACGTTGGATTTTTGAGAACCTACCATAGAACGCGAAATGCGCTTTGATGATGGCAAAGGTGTGCTTTGGCTTGCCTTCGAACAGGAACTTAAATCCAGCCACACCGTCGAGGATCAAACGCACGAATACGAGCGCCATCGCTTGGTGGTGCGGAAGGTTCTTGACTAATATGGATAAGTTGTTTCGGAAGTTCAAGAAGGTCTTTCTCGGGGAATCCATTTGCAAGGTCGCCCCTCCTAAGTGGAAGACGGTGCTATCGGGTTGTACCCAAATATCGTATCCTGCCCGTTGCATGCGCCAGCACAGGTCGATTTCCTCCATGTGCGCGAACAACATAGGATCTAGACCGCCGAGCTCTTTAAAGACGCTGGTCTTCAACGCCAAACAGGCACCGGTAGCCCAAAAGACTTTGCGCGGTTGATTGTACTGGCCGATATCGGATTCAAGGTGGTGCAAGATGCGGCCACGGCAGAAGGGATAGCCTAGGGCGTCGATGAATCCGCCGGAGGCACCGGCATATTCAAAAGAGTCCGGTTGGCGGTCCCAAAGAATTTTAGGCTGTAGGGCGGCACAATTTGGGTGTGCTGCAAAATGATCGGCGATGGGGTTGAGCCATCCTGGAGTGGTACGAACGTCGCTATTCAGGAGGACGGCATAAGGTTCGTGGATACTGGCCAATCCCTTGTTGTATCCTCCGGCATAGCCGAGGTTCTCTCCTGTTTGGATCCACTGGACCTGGGGAAAATTGGACACCACATACTCCTTAGAATCGTCTGAACTATCATTGTCCACTACATATACCGGATGCGGGTCGCTGTGGGCCACAACTCCAGGCAAATAGCGCTCTAGCAGCGCGCGCCCGTTCCAATTCAATATGACGACGGCAATCTTCTCCACTAGTTATTGTACATATCGAACCATGTTCCCTGGTTCCCAATGATTAACGAATTTGAAATGCGTTCGCCGAAATTATCGCGGCCGTATTTGGTCGAAGTGGCATCGATATCTGGGCCTGCGTTGGTGTGGCGACTGAGGTGGTACTGCCATTTGTGGTCTTTAATCTCACCGATGGCACTACTATGAAGCAAGGTATATTGTCTACCGACCAATTCCTGATCGACAAAAATGAATACTTGGTTTTGTTGAGTCGGCGTACTTGGGCTCTTGAGCTGGTCGTATTGCCAGATTTGGTACGGGTAATTTTTACCGTCAAAGGGACGCTCCTCCACCAACGACGGAGCACCATATTGCAGGAACACACGCCCCATTTGAGTTTTATAGCCCTTCATGGTCTTAGAACCGAACTCTTGATCCACTTTATCGACGATGGCCAGGTAGCCTTTCCAAGTCCCTTCTGGATTCTCCGGCGCCTTATTTTGCCAGAAATTTGCGATGAATTTGGCCGCCAGGGCCGTATCCGGTTGGTCCTTCAGGTTCATTAAAATACGGCGGTCCGAAAGCGTTGCAATGGGTGCAATCATCCCAAGGTAGTCTTGGATGTGGGACCAATTTCCCCATCGTGCCTCAAACATTTCTTTATCCAAGGTGGGGCCATCAACCTCCCACTTTGAGAGCATATTTTCATCAAACCATTGGAACGCTGTCTCCTTGCGTTGCACCGCGTTGCCCTTTACATCGAGTACTTCCAGCGCTACCGCATAGGATCCGCTGAGCACCCCTTCCATGTTGTACTGGATCTTCAACGGGTTCACTCCGACCTCCAAACGTTTAAATCC
>JAURAE010000104.1 GCA_030829675.1 Schleiferiaceae bacterium | reverse complement strand
TACAAATCTTGATTTCTTTACGGAGTTGCATCGCAGTAACCACAATAGTGTGTTGTATGCCGCAGGTTCGGCCGCGGGATATACCACCACGGAAGAGTTAGAGTATTTTTCTAATCTGCTTACTCCAGGAACTCAGGCCTTTGATGATTTGAAGAGCCACATAACGACCACGCTTTTCACAGAAGGTGGAAGTAGATTCTACGATAAATCGGCCCTGTATCATACACAGGGTGAGCGCACCTTCACCACGGAGAAGGGAGGTACGTTGCGCTTGGGCGCTAATTACAGACGCTACACACCAAAAAGCGCCGGGACGATATTCTCAGATACTGCAGGTACCGCTATTACAAACCAAGAGTTTGGGGTATACGGAGGATATGAGCAAGATTTAATGGACGACAGGTTGAAGTTGAGTGTTACTGGACGTGTGGACAAGAATCAGAACTTCCAACCACTAGTATCACCAGCCGTTTCCATGGTGTATAAATTGGACGAAAATCAAACCGTTCGTCTCAGTTTTTCAAGCGCCATCCGAAACCCAACCTTGGCAGATCAATACCTGTACTATAATGTGGGGCGGGCCGTGCTTAAAGGCAATTTAAATGGATTTGATAGCTTGGTCACCTTAGATAACATCGTCGATTATCTAGGTAAAGCTGCCTCGGATCGTTTAGCACATGATTTTGGCTATTTCAATGTTGATGCAATTCGCCCTGAAAAGGTTAAGACTCTCGAGGGAGGGTACCGAGCGACCTTGTTTGAGCGAGTTTTCGTAGATGCCAATTATTACTATTCATTGTACGATGATTTTATCGGTTACATTATTGGAGCTGATATTGAGGAGGGGACTACCGCAATTGACAGACTCAAATCTTTGCAAGTGTATCGTATAGCGGCGAATGCCACTGAGCAAGTGACCACACAAGGATTTTCTGTCGGATTGAACACCTTCATAGGTGATTACCAGACGCTATCAGGGAATTACAGCTGGAATAAGTTGACCTCTGCTGTTTCCGATCCTATTGTGCCCGCCTTTAATACACCAGAACATAAGTTCAACTTGGGCTGGAACCTCCGCAATTACCCGATCAATAATAACAAAGAAAGATTGTTGGGGGCAGGGGTGAACTATAAATGGGTACAGGGCTTCGTATTTGAAGGTTCCCCGCAGTTTACCGGGAGTATACCATCCTACGGTCTTGTGGATGCACAATGTTCATTTACTCAGATTCGTAATAAAAGCGATAAGAAAACCACAATAACCTATAAAATCGGTGCGAGCAACGCATTGAATAATCAAGTGTATCAAGTATTCGGTGGGCCCTTAGTGGGAAGGTTGGCCTACCTGAGTATTCAAATAAATTAACCTTCCCAAAAAACAGTGTATGAAAAAGATTACTCTTTTAATGGGAGCCTTGATGATCTCTTCGATGGCGTTTGGACAACGTTACACCACGGAAATCTTCACGGATTCTGAGATTGTTGTACAATCTGATGTTTCCTACGGGGTGAATTTCAATCCTTATGTAGATACAACATCAAGTGCAACTAACCCGCTTTCGGGTACGAATCTTCAGCCGCTTCAGGCTGATTTTTACATGCCATCGCCAGCGGTGGATACCGCTACGGATCGTCCGGTAGTGATTATTTGGCACACAGGTTCATTCATTCCTAAAGGACTGAACGGATCACCACTAGGGACGCGTAAGGACAGTGCTGTAGTTGAAATGTGTGAGCGTTTTGCAAAAATGGGGTACGTGAGTATTGCAGCATCTTACCGTTTAGGTTGGTTGGCGAACAGCACGAACTTAGATGTTCGTCGTGGCTCGAACTTGCTTGCGGTGTACTATTCTATTCAAGATGCTAAAGCCCTAGTACGTTACTTGAATTTGACCCAATTGGGTGCAGGGAATCCTTACGGAATCAACGCTAGCAATACAATCATGGTGGGTCAAGGGTCAGGAGGATACATCACCTTCGCTTATGCAACCATTGACAAGTATTCAGAAGTTGCTGGTCCTGCTAAGTTCAAGTACCAAGATTCTACTGGTATTTTCGGACAGCCGGTACTGCCAGGGGATCCATATGTGGATACGTCTATGGTGGGTGATATCGACGGATACGGTGCAGGTATCACTATAACTGGACAGAATGCGTTTGGTGTTCCTACAATGGATTACAGTGGCACAGGCCGCAACTACGTGAACCATGCGGGCATGCCGGATGATGTGTTGATGGTCATCAACATGGGTGGTGCCCTTGGTGATGGTGCTTGGTTGGAGCAAGGTGATGTCCCAATGTTGAGTATCCATAGCAAATATGATTTCTTTGCGCCTTATGATACGGGAATGGTATATGTACCAATTGGTCAGCAGTTCTTCCCTGTAGTAAGCGTAACAGGTTCTTACGGTGCTATCAAGAAGGCCAACGACTTCGGTAACAATGACATTTTCCTAAATGCAAATTATACAGATGCAGTTTGGGTCGACCAACAAGCGACAAACCCAACAGGCGAGGAGTGTTTGTACACCATCGAAATTGCACCTGCAAATGCTATGACACCATGGATTGTTCATACAGCGCCATGGAACTGGTACGATCCTAACGATCCATATGCAAGCCAGAATCCTGCGAATCCAAATGTGGAGGCTACTTCACAGGCTTGGATCGATACTGTGATGTCTTTCATCGTTCCACGTATGGCTACTGTACTTCAAGCTGAAGGTGTGCCTGCAGGAATAGGCGAAGTACAGCTTTCTGTTGATGTATACCCGAACCCATCGAATGGTGTAATCACCTTGAAGTCGAACGGTATGGTCATAGACCGTGTACAGATTTTGGACATTACAGGACGCTTAGTTCACGCTGAGGAAATCAATGCCATGAGCAAAACACTTCAAGCTGAACACTTAAGTTCCGGCATGTATTTATTGAAGATAAGTTCGAATGGACAAGAGATGACCAAGCGAATTTCGATCAGATAATTCTATCGATAGATATTTTGAGCCCTGCACGTTAGTGTGGGGCTTTTTTTTGCTCTAAGTTTGCCTCAAATCCTCTACTAATGGTCAATTACAACGGTTCCTTAGTCGCCCTAAATACTATTCCTATTTCTCAAGTCAAGCGTGCACTTAGCTACGGCGATGGGTTGTTTGAAACTATGAGGATGCGCGAAGGGAAGGTGCTTTTTATCGAAGACCATTACTTCCGTCTCATGGCATCTATGAGGATTTTGCGAATGACTATTCCTATGGAATTTACGCCTGAGTTTTTGGTGGTGGAATGTGAAAAATTAGCGCTTCATTTTGGTTACACCAATGCTAGGCTACGATTCCAAGTGGTTAGAAATGGTATGGGAAAGTATACGCCTGTACAATCGAACGGTGTTCACTGGTGGGTCGAAATAGAACCACTCGGGGAGGCCGATTACACGCTGCGTGATGATTTAACGGTAGACCTATTCAAGGATCATCCCCTTCAAGCGGGATTACTGACCACGGTTAAGTCTACGAATGCATTGCCTTATATCCTCAGTGGAATCTTTGCTACAGAGAATAATCTTGATGCTGTGTTGTTAATCAATGACCAGAAGATGGTAGTGGAAGCAAATTATGGTAACCTTTTCCTTTTGCAAGGATCGAACCTTATAACGCCACCATTAGAAGATGGCGCCTTACGAGGAGTATTCAGAAAGAACATGTTGGTTTGGGCTAAGGAATTAGGCCTTGATATTGAGGAGAAGAGTATTTCGCCCTTTGATCTACAAAAGGCAGACGAACTCTGGATTACGAATACGATTAAAGGTGTTCAGGCGATTAAAACCTACCGTAAAAAAACATTCTCGAGCATTAAGGCTGCGGAAGCGGTCGCTTTGATCAATAGAAAGCTAGAGGTGCTCAGTAAGCTTTAATTCATCCAAGGATCTTCTGGGGCATTGGCCCAAATGCGGTATTCACCACCAAGAGTGTGCATGTAGTTTCGCCATGCATCTTTAGACAATGTCAATATATCAGTCTCAAAGGGCGGATGAAGCACTACCCAGGTGCCATCGGATATTTCATCCTCTAATTGGCCGGGAGACCAACCACTATATCCTAAGAATGCTTTGAAGGGGGTTTTTTGATCCTCTTGTATCAACTTTTGGAATACTTCAAAATCACCTCCTAAAAACAAGCCATTTCCCACAGGTGCACTGTTGGGAATACGCTCTTCTTCATGCAGGTAGAAAAGGGCATCTTGTTCCACCGGTCCGCCAAACATTAGCGCATTATCGCGTTCGAAATCGTCCACCAAATCTTTCACCAACAGATTACTTTCTTTATTCAAGGTAAACCCTAAGGTGCCTTCGTCGTTATG
>JAURAE010000103.1 GCA_030829675.1 Schleiferiaceae bacterium | reverse complement strand
GGATTTGCAAGGTTACGATGGAACACCTACAAAGAATGGACTCAGACCGCTCCAGCCTCTTATGATTTATGGGTTGAGGAGACTGATCCATTTGGTTCTACTACTACAATGCCTCTCAAACAAGGCACATTGGATACCACTTTCAATCATTATAACATAATTAATGGTTACACTTATTGTTATTATGTCAGGGCTATAGATACCTCCGGTTCTATTACTTCTACTTCTAACAGAGTTTGTAATAGTTCTGCAGTAGTTCAAAAATCTATGTTCTTATACTTGGGTCGTGCTTCTGTGACTTCTCAGAATGGCGTAGATCTATTTGCTTATATCGATCCAACTGCAGATGTTATTGATTATCAAATCCAACGTTCGGAATCAGAAATAGGACCTTATATGACTATTGGCACAGTAGCGAAACCAACGCCTGCTGGAACTAATGAAATCAAGTTTATTGATTTTACAGGAGACCCAACAAGTCGCAGTTATTATTACAGATTAGCTTCACGAGATTCTTGTGGTGCAATGGATACGGTTTCAAATCTAGCGTCAAACATGTTATTAGGTGCCGAGGCTATTGGTAATTTGACTAATCAACTGAGCTGGTCAGCCTATAGAGATTTTGATGGCGGAGTTGATTTATACGAAGTGCACCGTTCTATAGATGGAGGCGGCTCATGGATGCTAGCTGGCACGACATCTGATACGGCATATTTAGATGATATCAAGCCTTATTCGACTAGCAAGGGTAAATTCTGTTATAAAGTCAAGGCAATTGCCAAAGACGGTATTATTCCATGGCGTGATGAGTATAATCAGAAGTTCAACGCATGGTCTAATGTAGGCTGTACCGTGCACAAGGCTCGTATTTGGGTACCATCTGGATTCACCCCAAATGGTGATAACGTCAATGAGGTTTGGAAGCCTGTGGGTGTTTTTGCTAGACCGGCTAGCTATTCTTTAGTAATACGTAACCGTTGGGGCCAAGAGGTCTTCAGAACTAACGACATCAATCAAGGCTGGGACGGTACATACTCTAGTGGAGGAGTTGCTGAATCAGGAATGTACACTTATTATATTAAGTATCGCAGTATTGAAGACGTGCCAATTGAAGAATATGGCTACTTCAATGTTATTACTAACAAAGAATAAAACGATACTTTAATGTAGGACAATTGTGCAGTAAAGTATAATTTTAGAAATTATAACGGGCGGCCAGCGGCCGCCCGTTTTCTTTCAGATTAATTGCGTACCTTTGAGCGCAATTCAAATCGGAATTGCAATGCCAAATAACAACGATAAAGTTCTCAGTTTAGGATTGACGTACGACGACGTTTTGCTCGTACCGAATTACTCTGAAGTCTTGCCACGTGATGTGGATCTTTCCTCAAAATTCACCCGTAACATCGGGATGAAAACACCTATAGTTTCTGCTGCCATGGACACGGTTACGGAAAGTGCTATGGCTATCGCGATCGCCCAAGAGGGAGGTATTGGTGTCATTCACAAAAACATGACCACAGAGCAACAGGCCATGGAGGTTCGCAAGGTGAAGCGTGCAGAGAGCGGAATGATATTGGACCCTGTAACCTTGAGTAAAGACGCCACTGTTCGTGATGCCAAAGAAATGATGGCAGAATTTAAAATAGGCGGGATTCCGGTAGTTAATGATGAGAAAGTACTCATTGGTATCATCACCAATCGTGATTTGCGTTTTGAAAAGGACAACGAGCGATTGATTGATGATGTGATGACTAAAGAGAATTTAATCACCACCAAGCCAAATGGAACAATGGATGAAGCTGAGGCCATCCTCCAGGAATATAAAATCGAAAAGTTACCGGTCGTCGATGAAAAGAATAGACTGGTTGGGCTTATTACCTATAGAGATATCACTAAAATAAAAGTAAAGCCAAACGCAAATAAAGACCAATACGGACGTTTGCGCGTTGCGGCTGCTGTGGGCGTAACGCCTGATGTGGTGGATCGAGTTGCCGCCTTGAAAGAAAGCGGTGTGGATGCTGTAATTATTGATACAGCTCACGGACATACTAAGGGTGTAGTAACTGCCTTAAAGAGCGTTAAAGCTAAGTTCCCGGATTTGGATGTAGTGGTCGGAAATATTGCTACAGCTGAAGCAGCATTGTATTTGATGGAGGCAGGTGCCGATGCCGTCAAAGTGGGTATTGGTCCTGGTTCTATTTGTACGACACGTATAGTCGCAGGCGTAGGATATCCTCAATTAAGCGCGGTAATGGAGGTGGCCAAGGCCATTGATAACCGAATCCCTGTCATTGCAGACGGTGGTATTAGATTTACGGGAGATATTGTAAAAGCTATTGCTGCCGGCGCAGATTGTGTGATGTTGGGCTCTATGTTCGCAGGAACCAAGGAAAGTCCAGGAGAAACCGTGATTTACGAAGGAAGAAAGTATAAAACATATAGAGGTATGGGTTCTGTGGAAGCCATGTCTGACGGTTCGAAAGATCGTTATTTCCAAGACGTTGAGGACGATGTGAAAAAGCTCGTTCCTGAAGGTATTGTGGGTCGTGTTCCCTACAAAGGTGAAGTAGGCGAGGTGATGTACCAATTCATTGGAGGGTTGCGCGCAGGAATGGGCTATTGTGGCTCCAAAAACATTCCAACCCTTAAGGAAACTGCACGATTTGTACAGATTACTTCAGCGGGTATGCAGGAAAGTCATCCGCATAACGTTAGTATTACAAGAGAAGCACCTAACTACAGTAGATAAATGAAAAGAATCAGTTTTGTACTCCTTGCGGCTTTAGCAATGGGGTTAGGAGCAAACGCTCAAGAGAATTCCGTTTTATTCCAAGTAGGTGATGTCGTCGTTACTGCCGATGAGTTCACGGCTGTGTATGAGAAAAACAAAGGCGTGGGAGCAGCAAACGATCCCAAGACCCCTGAGGAATACTTGGACTTGTATATCACCTTTAAATTGAAAATTGCTGAAGCATATGCGCAACACCGCGATACTGCTGCTCAGTTTTTAAGTGAATTTGGGGGATACAGAGCACAATTGGCCAAACCTTATCTAAGCGACCAAGGAGCCGAGCAGGAGCTCTTGAATGAGGCCTATGCGCGTATGCAAGAAGAGGTTCGTGCCTCTCATATCATGATTGCCTTAGATGGTGATGCATTGCCGGAGGATACCTTGAAGGTGTACAACCAGCTTATGGATTTACGTGCCACCATCTTGAAAGGTAAGTTGACCTTTGAAAATGCAGCGCGTACTCAAAGTGCTGATACGTGGAGCGCAAAACAGGGCGGCGACCTTGGTTTCTTTACGGCTTTCAGTATGGTTTATCCTTTTGAATCAGTATCTTATGAGCTTGAGCAGGGTGAGATAAGTTTGCCTGTTCGCACACAATACGGTTATCACTTGATCAAGACTACTGACCGTCGTTCAGCCCGTGGAACTGTGCGTGTTCGTCACATTTTCTTTGCGGTAAATAATGGCGCAGAAGCCGCTCAAACGCAGCGTGCAGAGCGAAGCGCCCAAGAAATATTTACGCGCCTTCAAAATGGGGAGTCTTTCATGGATTTGTTGGAGTACAGCGAAGACCTTCGTACGAAGGATAAGATGGGTGAGTTGCCTGAGTTCGGTATCAATAAAATGATGCCGGCCTTTGAAGAAGCCGCCTTCGCCCTTGAAAATCCAGGGGATTATTCTGCGCCTGTACAAACCACTATTGGATGGCATGTAATTCAATTGATTGAGAAGAAGCCTATTGGATCTTTTGATTCCATGGCGAAGGAGTTGAGTAAGAAAGTGAAGCGCGACAGCAGAAATGCCATTGGAGCCAAGCGATTTGTTAAGCAACTCAAGCAAGATTACAATTTTAAAATTGACGAGAAGGGTTATGCTTATGCGCGCAAGTTGGTGAACATGGACGCTTTTGAAAAACATATTTGGGAAGTTCCTGCGAGATACAAGAACCGCACGGTGGCAACCTTCGCCGATCAAAAGGTTACGGTTTCTGATGTACTACCATTTTGGGCCCAAAATCAACAAGCTGAAGTTGGCGGTAAGGGTGAAGAATTTCTACGCTTACAATTCAACACGCTTTGTAACGATAAGGTGGTGGCCTATGAAGATAGCCAACTAGAATCGAAGTATTCAGATTTCAGAAACTTAGTACGTGAATACCGAGAGGGCATTTTACTGTTCGATTTGACTCAAGATGAGGTTTGGAACAAGGCTGCAAAGGATAGCGCGGGCATAGCGTTGGAGTACGAACGCATCAAGGAGAACTACCGTTGGGATGATCGCATTACCTACAATTACTGGGTTTGCCAGGAAGCAAAGGATGCTAAGCGCATTGCTAGCTGGTTATCGAAGCA
>JAURAE010000102.1 GCA_030829675.1 Schleiferiaceae bacterium | reverse complement strand
AGCCTACAACATTCCGACCATTATCGTCTTCAACAAATGTGATTTGTACGACGACGAAGACATCCGAAGCGAATTAGAATACCGAAAGGCCGTGTATTCTGCCATTGGATATGTCTGTATTGAAACTTCCGCGACGGAGGGGTTGGGATTGGAAGAATTGGCCACCCTACTCAAAGGAAAAACCACCTTACTGAGCGGACATAGCGGTGTAGGCAAGAGTACGCTCATCAATGCAATTGAGCCGGATTTGAATCTTCGAACTGGCGCCGTGAGCAGCAGCCACAACAAGGGGCAACACACGACCACCTTTGCGGAGATGCATCCATTGCAAATGGGTGGAAATATTATTGACACCCCTGGAATTAAAGGATTTGGATTGGTCAACATGGAAGATACCGACCTCAGCCATTTCTTCCCGGAAATTTTCGCCATCAGCGAGGAGTGCAAATTCCATAACTGTAAGCATATTAATGAACCTCAGTGCGCCGTGAAGGCCGCTTTAGACGAACATAAAATTGCACCGACTCGATACGAGAGTTATCTTAACCAACTAAATGATCAAGATGAAACTACACATTACCGGAGTACTGACTATTAGCGCATTGGCATTGGCCTCATGTGGCACACAAAAAGTAGTAATGGAGACAACGGCTCCAAAGGATGAAAAAAAAGTGCTAAACGAAGCCCAATCCTGGGCTACAAATAGTAAAGAAGCTCGTTTTATTTATTACCAAAATTTAAAAAGTGCCGAATATAAAGTGCAAGGATTGATGAATGAAGGTCTCTCGGAAAGAAAGGCCGTTTTTATTGATCCGACTTTTCTTCTATTCAATCAAAACAAAACCTATGAATTTTTGACCTCATTTGTAGATTTGGATGGTCAATTCAATATTGGTGAGCTTAGAGGATATTGTAAAAATCAATATTCAGCACAGGCAATCGAATTACTCAGACTTTGCAATGAAGCAGGTATGGAAGTAATTCTTATGATACCAGAACAAGATGCCATGGAGATTTTAAATGACTTACTAAAAATGAATATTCAAGCTGTTGGAAGTATCATGCATACCGAACCTATACCTGGTCGATTCGCTGAGAATATTTCATTGAGAGAATATGCTACCACGGATAGAGTGGGACTCATCCTTACTACTAGTTTGGGGGAGGCAAGTGATTATACTATGTCAAAAGGTGAAAAGGTAATAGACGATTCTAGCCTATTTGAAAGTTTTGGAGATAAAATCATTTTATTCCCTAACCCAGCCTTTAATTAAACATGCGTGCCCTGCTCCAAAGAGTTTCTGAAGCTAAGATCGTCGTCGACGGCAAGGTGCACAATGAAATAGGAAAAGGGCTGCTTATTCTTCTCGGCGTAGAATTCGAGGATACAGAGGAAGATGCGCGCTGGTTGTGCGGAAAAATCGCAAAAATGCGCTTGTTCCCCGATCAAGACGGGGTGATGAACCTCAGCGTACAGGAGGTTGGCGGGGAGTTTTTAGTCATTAGCCAATTCACCTTACACGCCAGCACCAAAAAAGGCAATAGACCGAGCTATTACAAAGCCTCAAAACCTCACCACAGTGAGCCCTTGTATGAGTATTTCATGGAACACTTGTGGATGGAAAGTGACCTGCCCGTAAAAGGCGGTAAATTTGGCGCCGATATGAAAGTACACTTGGTCAACGACGGCCCAGTGACCATTTGGATAGATTCAAAAAACAAAGAATAATGGCCTTAGATCCCATCGATAGTAATCCAGATTTGCCGCTAGGCAAACTGCAAGAGGAAGTCCACCAATGGATCGAAAATCATGGTGTCCGTTACTTCAATGAGCTGACCAACATGGCCCAGCTCAGCGAAGAGGTAGGAGAAGTAGCTCGAATCATTGCACGCCGCTATGGCGAGCAAAGCGAGAAGGAGAGTGATAAGGCCAAGGATTTGGGTGAAGAACTAAGCGATGTACTCTTTGTATTGCTCTGCCTCGCCAATCAAACCGGTACTGATCTACAAGCGGCCTTTGATAAAAAGATGAATGTGAAGCGCGAACGCGACCACGACAGACACCACAGCAACGAGAAGCTCAAGTAATTAGCCCCCAATCATCACCGAGGTCATCGAAATTGCCCCGGCCAAATATTCATCATTGAAGAAGGAGAGATTATCTTCTTCCTCTCGCAATCCAATTGCATAGAGTAAGGGCAGGTAATGTTCTGGAGTTGGGATGGCATTTTCAAAGGCTTTGCCCCATTTCGAATAATGCGCTAACCCATTTAAATCCGAAGCCACCAACATGGTTTTCATTCGGGCATTGGCTTCTTGAGCCCAAGGGTATCCGAATGGATCATTCAATCGGTCCCAAGCGACCATTCTTAGGTTGTGCACCATATTCCCGCTACCTACAATGAGCACGCCCCGACGGCGCAGTACCTGTAACTCCTTGGCCAAAGCGATATGTTCTGCCGGAGTCTTATACCTGTTCAAGCTCATCTGAACCACCGGTACATCCGCCTCAGGGTACATGTGTTTAATAACACTCCAGGCACCGTGATCCAGCCCCCATTGATGGTCGAGCTCGCAATCGTGCTGCAACAACTCTTGCGTCATCCGAGCAAGTTCCGGACTGCCCGGCGCAGGATATTGAACATCGTACAAGGCCTTAGGAAATCCACCAAAATCGTGTATGGTCTTGGGCATTTCCATCGCTGTCACCTTGGTGCCATAGGTTTCCCAGTGCGCGGAAATGCAAAGAATAGCCTTGGGACGTTGCACCAGCGATCCCACTTCACGGAACCCTTTGACAAAGGCATTGTCCTCTATGGCATTCATGGGACTTCCATGTCCTAAGAATAGGACGGGCATTTTTGCATCCGTTTCCTCTCCTAAATATGATAAGTCCCTTAATTCCATTATCTAAATCTAAACTCAAATCCCATACTTACCCAACGTCCCGGCTGAATAACATTCCCGCGGTCGTAATATTGAGTATCGAAAGCATTGTTGATGTTGATGAACGCTTGGAATGGGAACTGGCGTTTAAACAAACCCGCAGCAGGCGCGTAGTACACCTTTAGATCAAGCAGCGCAAAAGGCGCATAGGCTACTTCGCTCCCGCCGCTGT
Organism: Schleiferiaceae bacterium; assembly: GCA_030829675.1. Taxonomy (GTDB): domain Bacteria; phylum Bacteroidota; class Bacteroidia; order Flavobacteriales; family Schleiferiaceae; genus UBA10364. Next base: position 1,255 of record JAURAE010000102.1, on the reverse strand, counting down.
AGTAGGTACCTACTCGATCTTGAAGGGTCAAAGCGTAGTTCGCGAAAAAACCCATACCTAATTTTTGTGTAACACGTGCAGTCATTTTAGCCTGCAGATAGTCCAATGCATATAAACTCGCATAATCCACCTCTGGACTTTTACCTTTCATGAGGGCTGCTTGCACAGAAGCACGTCTGAGCATCTGCTTTCTCTTCTGTGCCGTGTAGGTCATTCCACCCTCAACTCCTGTGAGTGCAAGAGCGGTAATATTTGAGGCATAAGCCGTCGGATCACCCGGGTACGTCACCCAATCAATTAAATCTTTGGAACGTCTGTGGAATAGGGCACCATTTACATATAAGTCGCCCAATTTTGCTTTGTACCCTGCCTCATAATTCCAAGCCGTTTCGGGTTTTAAATCGATAGAGCCTTGTGCACCCCCGCGGTTGTAATACAAGTCCGTATAGGTTGGGTATCGCATGGACCTATTCATTGTGGCGTAAAGCGATGATGTTTTAGTCAAACGGTAGAGCAAGTCCGCAGATGGCGCGAAGAAGAAGGAAGAATCCCCAGAAGGGCCATCGTGGTAATTCAACATGCCTCCGGCACGAATTTGGTACCTGCCTCGGGTAAACTTATGCTCGGCAAACCACGAAAAATCGATAGTGGAAGCACCCTTATCCATGGTATACCCTTCCCAGCCTGGCACGAGATTTATGTCCCCAAAATCCCCTCCAAGCACATTAGAATGAATCTCATCATAGCGCTGGTTATATCCAAAGCTGGTCTCGTTCTCAACGTTCCAACGGTGGCTCAGGCGAGTGTTCAAATTAAAGACGAGGGTTCGATGGAAGTTGGGGCCGCTATACCAAGAAGCTGCTGTGTCGCCATCCGCCGCGCGGTAATACCTGCCCGAAGCAAGCTTATCATAGGCAACTTCACTGGCATCAAAACCACCTAAACCGGCCGTCTCACGATAGAGCTCAAAGCGGTCCGTCCCGGTAACGACATTCATATCGAATGTAAAATCAGTCTTCTGTCCTATGGTTTCGTCCAATCCGAAGGCAAATACACGTGTAGAAGTTGCCTCAAATTGATCCGGGAAAGCTGAAGTGTAGTAATTCTGTGCACCAAAAGCCTTCTGGTTTTCCGCGTAAAAAATCGATACCGTACCTTCTTCCTTTCCCAAGGTGTAATCACGTGCCAAATTCACGATGAACTTCTGACTTTCAAAGTCCGTATTAGGCATGTATCCAGAGGTTTGCTGAGATTG
>JAURAE010000101.1 GCA_030829675.1 Schleiferiaceae bacterium | reverse complement strand
ACCCTAGCCGCCGCAGTGTTCCTAGTGGTGACCACCTACGTGGCTATTTTCAAAGGAATGGAAGCGGTGGCAACCACCTGCATTGCCGGGGTTATGACCGTGCTGTCTACGTACATCTGGGCGGAAACCAAACGACCAAGTAATCCCAAGGAGTAGATGATCCAGCGCAGAATTTCAATGGTTTTAGGGATAGGATTGGCCATGGCGCTAATCCTATCCTTTTCATTATGGCGGTTATGGACCGCAGAGAAAGACAACTACCAGCGCGTCTTTAAGGCAGGAGAAGCCCTGAGTCAAGAGATCACCACACTTCGTCTTGAAAACGGACAGCTTGCCAGTGAAAACCAAGTGCTTGAGCTTAAAAGCAAAGAATTGGCGGCCCTATTGCCGGAACTGGCCGCAGAGGTTCGAGGATTGAATGTTCGACTGGGTAGAGCCCAATCGGTGAGCACTACCGGATTTAACGTGCATACACCGGCTACGGTGCTCTTGAGGGATTCGGTCATCTACGATACAGTGCAGGTCCGTGTATTCGATTACCAAGACGGATTCTTCGCCGTACGGGGAAAAGCCATTGGAAATAGGCAGCACCTAGAACTCAGTTACCAAGATACCCTCGTTCAGGTAGTATATCGCGGAGAGCGAGAGCGGCCCTGGCTGTGGATCTTCTCTCCCCGAAAGCTCATGCAACGCGTAAGCTTGAAAAACCCCAACGCTCACATTCACTACAACCAACAAATTGAAATAATCCATTGAGTATGAAACCATATGTAATCCCACAACATCACGGAACAATCGTCCTTGACGGCGTTGATTTAAACGAGTTAGATGCCAAAATGAAGACGCTGCAGAAGGAGTTTACCGTGCGCGAAATTGACATCACCTTCAAAGAAGAGAAAATCGCTTTTAACCAAGTACGCTCTTCTCGAGATGCGTACAACTTTATCAAAGACGTGCTCTTTGACGGCATGGAGGTTCAAGAACATTTTGTAGTACTCTTTCTCTCGCAATCCAATCAAATCATTGGTTATTACCGACATTCCAAAGGAACCATTAACTCCACCCAAGTCGATATCGAACTCATCATGGCTGTGGCGATCAAGTCATTATCCAAGGCCATGATTGTATCTCACAATCACCCTTCAGGCAATAAAAACCCAAGTGAAGCCGACCGAAGAATGACCAAGAAACTTAAACAAGCGGCTGCGCTTTTTGATATCTCGGTTTTGGACCACGTAATTGCTACCAACGAGGGCTATTATTCATTTGCAGATAACGGTGAACGTAGTCTCGCAGGATTGGATGGCGCAACACAAGGATTAGGAAATCCTGCCAAACCTGGAGATGAGTTGGAGTTTGACGCACTTAACTATGCCGCATCATTATGACCTACACACCCTACAATTACATAGAGAACGGTTGCTTGGTTCCGGTAGGACAGTTGCCTGAGCCTTTACAAAAAGGGCACAAATTGGCGATAAAAGCCTTTGATAACAATGCCTCAGCCTACAAGGAGAATGACATCGTTAGAACCAGTATGGATCATTATCTGAGCGCTTTAAATGAATTCCTGGTTAAAGAGCACATTGCCCAGCCGCTAAGCAATAACTCCAATGCGGGAATAACCTCTAAAGAAACTAGCGTTTCACCGGACCCAAGCCCAAAAAAACAGAGACCGGCGAAAGCAAGGGCCAGAGCTACCACGGCGAAAGCACCGGCTAATAGCACTCCAAAACCCGTGGAGCTTATTCCGGAAGAGATTCGTTTTCTACGGCGTTATGTGGCCATGCACGGCAAGGTGAAAACGCGCGTCTCTGTAGTGCGACTACTTTCATCTTTGCAAAAGGCCATGATGGAAAAACGCATTCGAAAATCTTCTCCCTACGCCAAGGAGATCATGCAGATGCAAGATCAGCTCATTAAAGCTGCCAACCGCATGGGAGAAGCCGCAGAGATCAACATCACCAAAGCCAACCTAGCGCATTACCAGGAAATCACCCGTTCCCAGCGCATCCGCGATTCCATTGCCTTGCTCAAGCGATTTGTTGCCATCCAAGGCCGTGAAGGGGTGCAAGACAAGGCAAAACGCCTCATTGCTGCCATGGAGCGCATGGTAAAGAACGATAAAGTTTCTAAGGACGACCCTTACTCCGCACGACTGAACGACGCGTATAAGTTGCTCAAGCTCTACATCAGAGAAAAGAAGAAAACACCCGATATACAATCCGGAGAACTTAACGGCATCTACGGACTTCTGGGTATGACACCATCATCTGTCTCCCATACTTCGCCCCGAAAATCCAAAGGACTGGGAAGTGTGATGTCGAGTGCCGATTTGGTGCGCATGGACTTTGATACCATCGGACTCAAGGGCAAGTTTCGTGAGCCCATGGGCGATCCATCGGTAGGATTTACGGCCATGGTATTTGGGCAGCCCAAGAGCGGGAAATCTACGCTCATGCTGGAGTTTGCACATCACTTAGCAGTCCGCCACGGTGATGTCTTGTACGTGGCCATTGAAGAAGGCTATGGATACACCTTGAAAGAGAAAATCGCCCGCATTGGTGCGGTTCACGCTCGTCTGAATTTCTCGGAAGCACTGCCCAAAGATGTCTCCACTTACGACTACGTATTCATAGATAGTGTAAGTCGTGCCGGTATGGAACTAGAAGACCTGGTAAAACTAAAGAACCGTTATCCGCGGACCAGCTTTGTATTCATATTCCATGCCACCAAGGACGGGAAGTTCCGAGGGGGCAATGAACTGGCCCACGAAGTGGACGTGATCATTGAGGTAGAAAACAAAATAGCCACCGCGTCAGGAAGGTTTAACGCTGGTGGCCAATTGAAAATGTAGTTTATTGGTTTGGTGTGGGGCTTATTCGAGTGTGCTGCCGTCCTGGAAAATCACTTTAATAGGCTTCCACACAATCTTTAGATCCTTTAGTTCCTTGTTTTTTAGACGAACATCATCGTCCATAAACTGATTATAGTCGGTAGTCGCATTCCAATTGGCAGTGGCACCGGCCCGAATAGGTTGGTCGTAGGTAAAGCTCAAGGTCTCGCTGCACAAACTGGTGTTCCTCCCGAAGCTCCTTAAGTTTTTGTCCTAACATTATTCCTTGAATTGATAAATCTTGTCCTAAGTAGGTCAAATTAAGCCATAGTTTTCGAAATTGCCTATAAAGGCATAAAAGTTTCAAGACACATAAGGTCAAAAACACCATTAATTTTCAGATGAGATTAAAAAAGTGATGCCACTGCCCGAATTATCCCCTAAAAACGTATCATTTCTTCGAGTAAATCCGAAAAACACCAGAATCGCACCCTAAAAAGTTCGAATTACACCCGAATAAACACCAAAAATCCCCCGAAATGGAGGATCCTTAGCCCTTGTTTTAGCAAGGTTTCAATCAAAATGGCCGACAACCCGGTTGGAAATAGAGGGCGAAAGGTGGGTTGCCGGGCATTTTTTCAGTTAATCTTTACGAATGAGGGTGTAAAACCCGGGGAATTGGCTGGATTTTTCAATGATTCCGTACTCACGCATGTGCTTGATGTAATCTCGAGCCCTGCGATCTTGGATTTCCATGTGGCTTGAGATAAGCCCAGTGAGATCTTTGGAAGACATGGAGCGTTTTTCGCCGTACAGTTCTGTTGCCAACGCTTTTAAGTCAACCGATTTATGCTTGGCGTTCTCCTTCGGACCTTTTTCGCCTAAGAAAACATGTCGACCTTCTTCCTTGCTCCAGCCAAATTCTTTGATAGGCACATCCAACGGACTGCCGTCACGCACTTTCAAAGCTTTGATCAATGAAGTGTCGGTGTTTTCGTCCTTTTCAATCAATAGGATACCGGCAGCTTTACGCTGCACTTCACTTCCCAGGTGTCCGCGAAGCTTCATACCGCTTGGCGCCATGTGCAGCACACAGATGACTACGGTATTGTAGATGGCCGCAATACGAATGAGCTCTTCAATCAAGGCCACCGATCCTTCTTCTTCGTTAACTCCTGGAAGCAAGTCGCCAATACCGTCAATGACCACACTGTGAATACCTCCAAACTGATAGAAGTATTTGTCCATGGATTCCAAAATGAGCTTCATTCGCTCGTTTCTCGAGATCCCAACCAAGCAGTAGGCCTTAAACCAACTTGGTGGACGTTTAAGTTCCGCGCGATTCACAATGTAGGTGAGGTTCTTGTACAGCTGGAATTCACTCTGCTCAGTATCGTAGAGAAGCACGCCTTTGCCCAGTACATTCTCACGAATGGTCATACCAAGGGTATCAATATCTGCGCCAGTAGGTTTGATACTTCCGGATAGAATACCGCCTAGAAAGTTGGTCTTTCCGCTGCCCTCGCTACCAGCTACGCACATGATGTTGCCGGGTGCACCCACTGTCACTTCATCTGCTTTGATTAGGGGTTCAGGCTCGGTGGGCGGATTGCCAAAGTCTATTTCGCAGGTGCGCATAATGGCCATAGAATCTTCATAGGCCAGATCGAGCATCTCC
>JAURAE010000100.1 GCA_030829675.1 Schleiferiaceae bacterium | reverse complement strand
AAATTCAACGCCTTGCTCGTTCAGTGCAGCGTGTTGATCGAAGACATCGATGACTTCCAAGTTGTGCTTCTCGCCCAACATGTGGTCATTCGTATCGTGTGCCGGGGTCACCTTCAGTGCTCCCGTACCAAACTCGATATCCACGTACTCGTCGAAAATAATTGGTACGGCGCGCCCTACTAAAGGAACGATGGCCTTCTTGCCTTTCAAATGCTGGTAGCGCTCATCTTCAGGATTCACACAAACCGCAGTATCACCAAAAATGGTTTCAGGACGCGTCGTTGCCACTTGCAGAGCCTCATCTGATCCTTCAATCTTGTAGGTCATGTAGTACAGGCGACTGTTCTCTTCCTTGTGGATGACTTCCTCGTCCGACACTGCCGTGAGTGCTACTGGATCCCAGTTCACCATGCGCAGACCGCGGTAAATCATGCCTTTCTGGTGCAAGTCGATAAATACATCGATCACTTGCTCGCTGCGCACTTCGTCCAAAGTAAATGCCGTGCGGTCCCAATCGCAAGAAGCTCCAAGGCGGCGCAACTGCTTCAGAATGATACCGCCGTATTCGTCGGTCCAATCCCAGGCGTGTTTCAAGAAATCCTCCCGCGACAAATCTGACTTTTTAATGCCCTGTTCGCGAAGGCGCTTGACCACCTTGGCTTCCGTTGCAATGGACGCATGGTCGGTACCCGGTACCCAACAAGCGTTCAAACCAAGCATACGAGCACGACGAATGAGAACATCCTGAACAGTATTGTTAAGCATGTGCCCCATGTGAAGTACACCCGTGACGTTTGGCGGAGGAATGACTATGGTATAGGGCTCTTTATCACTGACTTCCGCGTGGAAGTAGTTGTTGTCCAACCAGTGGCTGTACCACTTTGATTCAATTTCTCCGGGGGTGTATTTTCCGATTTCGCGCATTGCAAATCCTGGTTTAAAGCGCAAAAATACATAGGTTCGATGACCAATTGGGCACGAAGACTAAGAGATTGTTAAATTCCTTTGATTAGCTCGGCAAGAATCCTACATTTGAGCCACTAAGATTTAAATGCTTTAGTCCAATGAAAAAATTATTCCTTACCCTATCCGTTGCACTTTTCGGTTTCGCAGCTCAAGCACAAGAAGTACAAGAGACACCGGCCGAAGGCGCTAAGATCACTTTCGAAGATAAAGTCATCAACTACGGTAAAGTAGAAAAAGGTGCCAACGGTACCCGTGTATTCAAATTCAAGAACGAAGGTACAGAGCCTTTGGTACTGAACTCAGTGCGTGCTTCTTGTGGATGTACTACCCCTAAATGGACTCGTGAGCCTATTGCTCCAGGTGCAGAAGGTGAGATCCAAGTGAAGTATGACACCAACCGCATGGGTAACTTCCACAAAACAGTAACTGTTCAATCAAATGCCACCAATCAGACTGTGGTTTTGACCATCAAAGGACAGGTAATGAACCCTGAAGCTCAGGAGACTACTCCAGAGAAAAAAGGCGGTAGCGTTATTGCAAAATAACATCCCGAACATTACTTACGGATATCCAAGAAAGCCCTGTATTTTTGCAGGGCTTTTTGCATTAAATACGTTCTAAGTATGCCAAAGATTTCAGTCAAAGGCGGGCGCATGCCTTCCAGCCCTATTCGCAAACTCGTTCCTTACGCAGAACAAGCAGAGCGCAATGGCAACAAAGTATATTACCTGAACATTGGACAACCCCATATTCAAACCCCGATAGAGGCGCAACGCGCCATAAAAGAAGCGGACGTACCTGTGTTGGCCTACAGCCACAGCGCGGGATTTGCTTCCTTGAGAGAGGGACTGTCGAAGTACTACCACGGCAAGAACCTTCCGGTACAAACGGATGAAATCATCGTGACCACCGGTGGATCAGAAGCCCTGCTCTTCACCTTTGGATCGGCAATGGACGAAGGCGATGAGGTCATCATTCCGGAACCGTTTTACGCCAACTACAATGGTTTTGCGACCGCTAGCGGGGTCAAAGTCGTTCCCGTTGAATCTTCTATTGAGACCGGATTTGCCTTGCCTGCAGTGGCTGCCTTCGAGGCCGCTATCACCCCAAAAACCAAGGGAATTTTGATCTGTAACCCTGGTAACCCCACCGGGTACTTATACAGCAAAGAAGAATTAGAACAACTTCGCGACATCGTGCTGCGCCACGATCTTTTCTTGATTGCGGACGAGGTATACCGCGAATTCACCTACGACGGTGAGCCCCACCACAGCGTCCTTGCCATGGAAGGCTTGGAGGAGCACGCCATTGTGGTAGATAGCTTCTCGAAGCGATACAGTATGTGTGGCGCGCGTATCGGCTGTTTGGTCAGTAAGAACAAGGAGTTTATGGCCACGGCCATGAAATTCGCGCAAGCGAGACTGTCGCCCCCGACCTATGCTCAAATTGCCAGTGAAGCGGCGTTGAAAACGCCTCAAAGCTATTTCGACGAGGTAAATGCAGAGTATGTTGAGCGTCGCAATGTGTTGGTACATGGCTTGAATAGTATCGATGGGGTCTTTTGTCCGAAGCCAAAAGGTGCCTTTTACGCCGTGGCCTCATTCCCAGTGGAAAGCGCCGAACACTTTGCTCAATGGCTACTCAGTGATTTTAACCATGAAGGAAAAACACTGATGATGGCACCAGCGGCCGGGTTCTATGCCAAGCCAGAATTGGGCGCAAATCAAGCACGTCTTGCCTATGTCTTAAATACCGAGGCATTGACAGATTGTATTGCTATCTTAAAAGCAGCATTAGAGGTGTACCCGCACCGCACCCGATAAAATCCATAAACCGTGATTGTACAACTCAATCAAAGCTTAGTCAAACTCAACACCTTTGGCATTGACCAAAAGGCAACCCGACTCATCTGGGCACACAGCGCAGATGAAATAAGTACATACGTCAAACATCATGGCGCCCCTGCCCTAGTGCTTGGCGGCGGTTCAAATATGCTACTGACCCAGGATGTGGAAGGCGATGTGCTCAAGGTTGATATCCATGGTAGACGTGTGGTTTTTGAGGACGACGAGGTCGTGCACATCCGTTTTGGCGCAGGAGAGAATTGGCACGAGGTAGTGCTATGGACACTCATGCAAGGATTAGGTGGACTTGAAAACCTCAGTTTAATTCCAGGGAATTGCGGCACAGCGCCCGTTCAAAATATTGGGGCCTATGGCGTAGAGTTGAAAGACGTTTTTGTGAATTGCGAAGGAGTCCTAGTCGAGAATGGCGAATTCTTTACGCTATCAAAACAAGAGGCCCATTTTGGTTACCGCGACAGCATTTTCAAAAATGAATGGAAGGGAAAAGCCATTATCACGCGCATTACCCTAGCACTCACGAAAAAGAATCACAAACTTCGCACAGATTATGGCGCTATTCAATCTGAGCTTGAAGCACGAGATATTACAGATCCTACCCCAAAACAAATCAGCGAGGCAGTCATCAGCATTCGCAGGAGTAAACTTCCAGATCCCGCAGAAATAGGCAATAGCGGCTCGTTTTTCAAAAACCCGGTGGTTTCGAAGGAGCTCGCAGAAAGCTTGGCAGAGCGCTACCCCAATATGCCCTCTTACCCCGCACCGAATGGGGTTAAACTAGCCGCAGGATGGCTCATCGACACAGCGGGTTGGAAAGGCTACCGTAATGGCGATGCCGGAATACACGAAAAGCAAGCGCTTGTGTTAGTCAATTATGGCAAAGCCAGCGGGTCGGAGTTATTAGAATTGGCCCATAAAATCATCGACGATATCCAACAGCGTTTTGGCATCGCTTTACACCCCGAAGTAAATCTTATTTAATGCCAAGTGTTGCGTTCCATACCCTAGGTTGTAAGCTGAATTTCGCAGAAACCTCGACCATTGCCAAAGACATGGCAGAGGGCGGTTTTGAGCGTGTAGAATTCTCCGAGCCCGCGGATGTATACATCATTAACACTTGTTCCGTCACAGAAAATGCAGACCGTGAGACCCGCAACATTATCGGCCGTGCCCTACGTGCGAATCCCGATGGTTTTATTGTGGTCGTAGGGTGTTATGCCCAATTAAAACCGGAGCAAATCATGGAACTTCCTGGCGTTGACCTGGTCCTTGGAGCCACCGAAAAATTCAACGTACGCCAATTCTTGGGCGCCTTAGAGAAAACACAAGGAGATGCAGAAGTGCACAGCTGTGAAATTGAAGACGCCAACACCTTTGTATCCAGCTACAGTGCTGGCGATCGCACCCGTGCCTTTTTGAAAGTACAAGACGGTTGTGATTATAAATGCACTTACTGCACCATTCCCTTGGCACGCGGGATTTCTCGGAGCGATAGCTTGGAAAATGTGGTGGCTAAAGCACAGGAGATTGCCGAAGCCGGTATACCAGAAATTGTGCTCACCGGTGTGAACGTTGGGGATTATGGCAAGGGAGAGTTTGGAAACAAAAAGCACGAGAGCACCTTCTTGGAATTGGTCCAAGCCTTAGATGGCCAAGTCCCTGTGGAACGCATGCGTATTTCCAGTATTGAACCGAACTTACTTCGCGATGAGATCA